>JAGVWK010000010.1 GCA_018304295.1 Microcaldota archaeon
CGAATTTTCCTCTGGTTGAGCTTTTTCATAATTTCAGATATTTCGCCTGAGGCTACTTTATCTAACGAGAGGAACTTATTTCGGGATACTACACAACAAAACCAAAACTGAGTGGTTTTTATATCTTTTTTCCAAATGAGAAGTCGGAAAGAAACAAAAATGCAAAACAGGAGGCGTATTTGCGTGGAAATCACAGAAGCGGCAATAATGGACGCAGGCGAGCATGCGTCAAAGGCATTAAAGGAAACCCTTAAGCGAGGCCAATGCATAGTCGTTACAAAAGGCAACGCCTATTTTGGCATAATAGACGAGCGCTCAATATTGGGCAGCACCGTTGACCTCAACAAGGTTCCCTGCGCAAACATATGCATAAAAGCCCCGCAGCTTTTGGAGGATGCTCAAGTGCAGGACGCATGCAAGGCGTTTTTCAGCGGGCATTACAAGGCTCTCCCCGTAACAAAGGAGGGCAAGGTCCTTGGCATTGTAACAAGGAAAAGCGTGCTTGATGCGCTCAAGGTGCAGGGCTACCTGACCGGCAGGAAAGTATCTGACGCGATGTCCACGCCCGCGGTTTCAATTGACATAACCTCATCCGTTGGGCAGGCGCGCGCAATGCTGATGAAGCACAACATACGCAGGCTTGCGGTTACCGCCGAGGGCAAAGTTGCAGGCGTGCTCTCAATGTATGACCTTGCAAAGCCTAAAATATTCGGCAAGCAAAGGCCCTCGCTTATGCAGGAAAAGATAAACACGGACCTGCAGCCGGTTTCCTCCTTCATGCAGGCTCAGGCTGAAACAGTTGAGGCAGACAAGCCCCTTTATGTGGCTGCGGAAAAGATGCTCACCGCAGGGGTTTCCTCCCTTATAGTGGTGGATGCGCAAAAAGCGCCCGCAGGGATGTTAAGCTCCCGCGACCTTTTTGAAACCGTCATCACCGAGCAAAAACAGGAAAAAGTGTTCATCTCAGGCCTCACCGATGAGGAAAAGGAACGCTACCCTGAAATATTCGGCGAATGCGAAGCTGCCCTTGGCAAGCTCTCAAGGGGCGCGGCAGTAAGGTATCTCTCGGTCCACGTAAAGCGCACAGGCGCGCAATACTACGTGCGCGGAAGGCTTGCTGCAAGGAAGCTTTTTGTTGCAAATGCATCAGACTGGAAGCTTAACGTTGCAATCGGGCAGCTCATGAATGAGCTGGTAAAGATGGTGCGAAAGGAAAAGCCGCAAAAAATGCATGCGCGGCCTGAAAAAGAGGAATAGGGGTGCAAAATATGGCAAAAGGCCAGGCAAGCGCGGAGCTTCTCACAGTGATATCCATAATGGCTGCGCTCATGCTGCCGCTCCTTCTTCTCTCCTACATTAATGCATCCTCGTCCGCGCAAAAAACCTCGCTTGCGGTTGCAACCGCCGCAGCATCCCAAATCGCAAGCACCTCGGACTCTGTGGGATATTTGGGCGAAGGCTCAAGCATGCTTGCGGAAATAGAAATGCCCCCCAACGTGCAGGCGATAGAAATCCGCAATTCGCAGCGCGTATCCGAGATAGTGCTCAACATTTCCACTTCTTCAGGATACACACAGCTTGTTTTCCTCTCCCGCTTCCAGATAAGCGCAAACGGGGCGGACTTAAAAAGGCTTGCGACCGTGGGCTTGCACCGCGTGAAAATAAGCGCGCAGGGAAATAGCGACGGCTTGGGAATGGGCACTGTGCAGTTGGAAGTTCTCTAAAAGGGAAATTTTCTAAAAAGGCACCTAATACGTGCGGCTTATTTCCTTTCCGCTGCCCATTTTGGCGATTATTTCGCCCTTTTCGTATGCGACCTTTCCGCCCACAATGGTTATCTTAACCCTTCCCCGCAGGGTTTTCCCCTCAAAAGGCGACCAGTCGCATTTGCTTTGGAACATGCCCGCCCTGACCTTCCACGTTTCTTTTGGGTCAACTATCGTGATGTCAGCGGCATTGCCCGCCTGCAGCTTCCCCATTCCGTGCATCCCGAAAAGTTCGGCAGGCCTGCTGCACATCATCTGCGCGATGCGCACATAGGAAATCCTTTTTTTGCTTGCAGCATCAAGCATGAGCGCAACCGCGGTTTCAAGCCCGGGCACCCCCGCAGCGCCGTTCTTTTTGTCTTCAAGGGTGTGCGGCGCATGGTCTGTTGCTATTATGTCAACATCTCCGAGCATTTTCCAAAGCCCCTCTGCCTGCGCATTGCTTCTTAGGGGCGGGTTCATGCTCGCCAGGGGGTTTTTGAGCGCGTCTTTTTCGCACAGGAAAAGATGGTGCGGCGTAACCTCGCAGCTTGCAACGCCTCCAAAGCGCCTTGCAAATGCAACCTCCTGGCTGCTTGAAAGATGGCAGAAATGCACCCTCCTTCCGATTTTTGCCGCAATGGAACCCGCCCGTTTTATGCCTGCAAGGCTTGCGCCTATGCCCCTTTCCTTTTCCAGCTCTATTGTGGATGCGTCTTCCGCATGCACTAGAATGGGCTTTTCATGCGCAAACTCCCGAAAATGGCGTTCAAGCGCATCATCGCTCTGCACAAAAAGCTCGCTGTGCGTGTTGCTCAAAAATGCCTTAAGGGATGAGGGGTTTGCCTTTTTCACCTCTTTAAAATTCGTTTGCGTTGCACCAAAATGAAAAGAGTAGTTGCAGCGCGCCTTTTTTCCCGCTATTTCTTTTTTTTGCGCAAGCGCTGCTGCGGTTGTGGTCGGGGGATTGCGGTAGTTTGGCATGTCTATTATGCACGCATACCCCCCTGCAAGCGCCGCTGCAGTGCCTGTTGAAAAATCCTCCTTTTTGGTATCCTCTGGGTCGCGCAAATGCACGTGAGGGTCAATAAAGCCCGCAAAAACCAGCATCCCCTTTGCATCAATTGTTTTGCCCTGCGCGCTTTCCCCTCCGCTTTGAAATTTCCCAATCCCTGCAATAATCCCGCCCTCTGTTTTCAAGTCTGCCTTTTGCAGCCGGTTTCCAAGCACGAGCGTGCCATTTTTTATTATCATGGAGCCACCTTTTTGCTTTTGGCAAGTTACAAAAGCGGATGCGAGCATTATCACAAGCATGGGGTTGAAAATGAATATTGCAATGTGCTGGCTTGCAATTGTGAAGCCGTCAAGAAGCGCGCTCAGGTTAAACACCATGTGCAGCGCAACAGAGGCGACAATCCCCGGCACAATGCTTATTTGTGCAAACCGTGCAATCCCCTGATGGGATTTCACGTAACCCACAATGCCGCCTGCGGCAGCAGTAAAGCACCCGTGCGCGAGGGAGTTGAAAAACGAGCGGTAAAGCACAAGGCCCGCCCATGAAACAAACCCTGCTTCAAAGGGATTTGTCTTGGACGCAAAATAAAACCAGTTCTCAACAAAGCTGAATCCAAGCCCGACCGAAAAGCCCAGCATTATGCCCGTAAGCTCGTCATCAAACTCATGGTGCGATGACACCATGAGCAGCCCCGCGCCCTTTATTACCTCCTCTATTATGGGGACTATCACCGCAACCCCCAAAAGCAGCATAAGGGACTCGTCAATTTTTCCCTTAAGAATGCCTGCCTGCAATGTGTTGAAACCAAGGGAAAGCACCGCAGCAAAAATGCCCCAGAAAAACATTGCCGCAAAAAGCCTAAGCGGCTTTTTTTCGCTTTTTTCATTGTAAAGCCATGCTGCCGCAAAATAAATTACCGGCATGGATGCCGCGCCAATGCCTGCAAGCGCCATTATTTGCATAAGCTCAGTAACAGTGCCCATTGAGGAAGAAAGCGTGGTGTACATTACAAACACAAGCATGAGGAGCCCGGCTGTTTCCATCATCCACGCAGCAGGTGTCATGTAAAAGTCGGCTATTTTTTCCCCAA
Source organism: Microcaldota archaeon (assembly GCA_018304295.1). Lineage (GTDB taxonomy): Archaea > Micrarchaeota > Micrarchaeia > Anstonellales > Anstonellaceae > Anstonella. The sequence goes on from JAGVWK010000010.1 coordinate 3,851, forward strand.
AGCTTAAGCCTGCCATTTTGGGGATGAAAAGGCTTTTTGTGCTGTATTCGCCCTTATACGCTTCTACAGGATGGGAGGAGTATGCGACCTTCACTAGCACAAGCATTGTGATTGCCAAAATAGCGCCGATAATTGGGACCGCTATAAAAGTCGCGCTTGCAATGTCCTTGCGCACGGATTCCTCATAGCCCGACCAGTCCTCAAAAACTTCAAAATATTTGCCTTTTGCGCCTTCTATCCCGCTTGCCACTAGCGCATATCTTGTTTTCTTTTTTGCTGCCATTGCATACTCAACCGCAATCGTGATTGTTGCGTTTGCCTTTTGCCCCGGCTCAATAACGCCTATTGTCTTTATTTTTTCCCAGCCGCCCGAAGGCGTTTCCTTTAGCAGCATTATTGCCTGCTCGGTCGGATACGTATTTTCAAGCTCTGCAAGCACGTAAACGCTGCCCTGCGGCTGCGTAAAAGTGTTGTTTGAAACAGAAATGGACGCATCAAGCCCAATTGTAAAGGGGTCTTCGTAAAGTGCCTGCGCGCATGATAACGCTGCAAAAAACAGTAGGGAAAATGCTGCCAGCGTGTTGCGTTCCATGTTGCTCTTCCTTTTTTGCGTATTTTCTTAAGCGCTGCCCGTGGCGCTGCTGCTTCAAATTGGAAGGGGCACGTATATGTTAAAGTATTTCATGAACCAGATGTATCCCTTGTACCAGATTTCGTTGCGCTTTTTTATCACGTCAAGAAGCTCCTTGAACGCCTCCTTTTCTGCGGCAGCCATCTTGCTCTCCGTAACCTTTATGTGCTCCTTGCCGTCCACGACTGTTTTTTCCTCTTGGGTGCCTATTTGCTTTTTCGCCTGCTCGTACCAAGGTGGAAGGGAGGATTTTTTCTTTTTGAGCGCGGCCATGAAATCCCCGTTTGTAACTTCGCGCTGCTTCCCGTTTTTGAAAGCCTCGCGCCAAGGGATTGCGGCAGCCTCTTCAACAAGCGCCTTAAGGTCTGCGGAAGCATAGCCGGTTGTGGCGCGCGCAACGCGCGCATAGCTCACCCATTTTGACGCGGGCACCTTCCGTGCGTGCATTTTTATTATCTCAAGGCGCGAGCGGTAATCTGGCTCGGGTATGAATATCGCCTTTCCAAACCTGCCCGAGCGGCGCAGTGCAGGGTCAACGTCCCAGGGCGCGTTTGTTGCGCCTATCACAAGCACGTTCTGGTTGTTTGCCTCAACGCCGTCCATTTCAAAAAGCATCTGGTTCACTGCCATTCTCATGTACTGGGTGGACTGGGACATTTCCTCCCTTCTTCCGCCAAGCGCTTCCATTTCGTCAAAAAACAATATGCACGGGCAGTTTTTGCGCGCTGTTTCAAATACGTTATGGATGTTTTTTTCCGTGTTGCCGACGTACATGTCAAGCACGTCTGAAATTTTCGCGTTTATGAACGCCGCCTCGCACTCCCCTGCCGCAGCCTTCACGATGAAAGTTTTGCCGCAGCCGGGCGGCCCGTAAAGCATGATGCCCCCTCCTGCGAATTTGCCGTATTTGCGCGCAAGCTCGGGCTTCACAAGGGGGTATATGATGGATTCGTTTATCTCCTCCTTCATCTTGTGCATGCCTGCAACGTCCACGAATTTCATGTTGGGCTTCTGCAAAAGCTTTACAGCATTTATCCCCTGGTTCTGCCCCGGTGCCCCGCCCGCAGTATTGTCCGGCGCCCCGCCTCCCACCTGCTTTCCCTTTGCAATGTCGCGGTGCGATATTGCCTCCGTGAAGTTCGGGTTAAGCTCTATTGCCTTGTCGTAGTCCGCAATCGCCTTGTCAAGCTGGTTAAGATAATCGTACGCAAGCCCCCTTATGTGATATGCTTCCGCAAAGCTGGGGTTTATCTTTATAACTTCGCTAAAATCCTCAACAGCCTTCTCATAGTCCTGCTGGCACGCATACGCAAGTCCCCTGTTGTAAAACGCCTTGAGGTATTTGGGGTTCAAGTCCAACGCCCTGTCATAGTCCGCAATCGCCTTGTCAAAAAGCTGCTTGCGGTAATACGCATCCCCCCTGTTATTGTATATTACGGGGTTCTTCGGGTCCAAATCCACGCTTTTGGAATAGTCCTCTATTGACTTGTCAAAATTCTTCAGGTTATAGTGGCACAGCCCGCGGTTGAAATATGCCTCTGAAAAAGTTGGGTTCAGTATAATTGCCATATTGTAGGCTTCTATTGATTTCTCATAGCTGCCCGCCTCGTACAAATCGTTTCCCCTATGGTAGTAAGTCCGTGCGTCTGTTGGGTTGGGCTTATCTGCCATATGCGTCGCCTTGGCGCTTTTGCACCATTATCCTATCCTGCACCTTTCTTCTCACGCCTCTTATAAAATCTTTCTATTGCACCTGTCTTATTGATTTTATCAGGGTTACCCTTTCCCCTACATGCTCAAACTCCACAAGAACGCTTGCATTGCCCTCATATCCGCTGGCATTAAGCGCCATTTCATATTCTCTTTGCACTTCCTCAAGGGAGTACTGTGCCCCGTCGCTGTAAAATGACTGCGGAAGCGTTATTTTGTAGCTTTGCAGCGGCATTATTGAGGTGAAATTTATGCCGCTATTATTAAGTGCGATTGCAGCGGCCTGTGGGGCTTTCCCTTCCTGCGCGCTTTCATTTGGGAAAAGGAAGAAAACAATCCTTGAGGAAGGGAATTGCGCCTGCACCCCGAATTGCAAAAGCTGCATGCGCAGCGCATTTGCATCCGTAAAGTCCCTTGAGACGCTTATTGCATTTGTGCCCACGCTTACAACATAAGATGGAAGCTGCGCGCCCAGCGCATCCGCCTGCTGCTGAGTTAGGGGGACGTCAGGAACCGCATATGATTTTTCCTCGTAGGAAAGCGTTGCGTTTTCATCAGCTTTTTTCAGCTCTTCAAGCAGCGCATCCCTGCTTATCCTCCTGCTTTCCCATGGGACAAGCGCAACATAAGTGCCTTTTCCAATGTCCACAAATTGAGCCTGCACTATTGCGGAAGACGCCTCCGTTGACCTTACCACTATGTTCTCAAACGATACAATCTGGCCTGATTCCACGTTCACTGTTGCGCTAAAATGCACCTGCCCCCCGGGCTCCACGTCAGGGCTTAGCGGATAGCGCACGCTGCCGCCAGCAGCAACATAAGAGCCCGAAGGCGTAATGACTTCTGCGGAAGGGATGATAAGCGATGCAAAAACCCCGACCGTTGCATTCGCGCTCCTGAGCCGCCCTGTTGCCTCTTTTACGCTTGTGCCAAGGGAAAGCGTGAGCGTGCGCACCCCGTAATCGTCAACGCCCTCATAATCCACCTTGCCCTCTGCCTTAAGCTGCGCTATTGCTGCCTCAAGCGCGCTTCCCTGCCCAACTACGCTTATTGCGGGCTCATAATAATCAACGGTCGCGTTCACGTCTATAAATCCCCTTCCGCTTTGCCCCTGCGAAGAGGGCGAGGAAGTGTCCCCTGCCATCGCGGCTCCAAGCGCCAGCATCTCAATTACAAATAACGCGACCACTGCTATTACAAAAAACTTTATTATGTCCTCTTTTTTCATGTTTTCACCTTCTTCCGCGCCCGCCACCTTGCAGCCTGCCTTCTGCGCATCAAAAACTGCTATAAACTTATGTGGCTAAATACTGCATATTCCATCCAGTTAAAACTTTAAAAGAATGGTGTTGCAATGGTAGAAATTAAGCCCGGTGACCTTATAAGGATTGATTATGTGCTGCGCCGCTGCTCTGACAATTCCATCATTGACACCACAATGGAGGAAGTGGCAAAAAAAGCGGGCATTTACAGCCCCCAGTTCCCCTATGCCCCAAAGCTTGTTGTGTTTGGCATGGGCAGAATGGTGGCAGGGCTTGAAGCACAGCTGCCCCTGCTTGAGATCGGAGTTAAAAAAGAGGTAAAAATAACTTCTGAGAATGCCTTTGGGGAAAAGAAAAAGGACCTTATGCGCGTGCTTGTGCTTGGGGATTTTCTCAGGCAGAACGTGCAGCCAAGGGTCGGCATGGGCGTTTCCCTTGACAATAAGGCAGGCATAATAAAAAGCATAAACTCCGGGCGGGTCGTGGTTGATTTCAACCGTCCCTTTGCAGGGGAGGATTTGCTCTACTCAATAACCCTTCTTGAAGTGGTAAGCGACCAGAAGAAAAAGCTGGAAGCAATACTCTCGGCAGCGAAAGTTGAGGCAACCGTAATCCAAACGGACGGGGGCTTTGACGTTGAGTTCAAAAAGGAAAATCCCACGGAGCAGGAAATCGCGGTTGCAAACGCTGCAATAAGGGCGATTTCCCCAAATGCGCAGGTAAAGCTAAAAGAGGAGGAGATGGGGCAGGCTGCAAAGCCAATGCAGGCAGCAGGCGCGCCGCAGGCACAGGGCAATGCGGAAAAAGCCCCACCGGACGGCAAGGAAGGCGGCTTCCCGCAAGCGGAAGGCAAGCCTGCGCAAGAAGAAAAGAAAAATTCCCTGCAGGCTGCGACGCAGCAGGAAGAAAACCCCCAAAAGCTGCATTCAAGGCTTGCCTCCAAAAAGGCAATTGCGCGCAGCCCTGATGCTGCTGCAGAGAAGAAGAACTAGAACGCCCTGCTTTTTTCTATTATTTTCACAACATTTTTTGGCACAAGCTGCTGCCATTTTCTCCCTGCCCTCATCCTTTTGCGTATCAGGGTTGCATAATATTTGTACCTTTTGTAAAAAGGCACTGGCACGACTGCAAAGCCCGCCCGCCTGCAAAGCCTCCTCACAAGAATGTTGTTGGAATATACTGTTTTTGCGCCGCCTGAGAGCTTTTTGATATTTTGCATCCACTTTTCATTTGAGCGCGAGTCCGCAAGGACTTTTATTTTTGCGTTTATTTTGTCGCTGCAAAGCGCGCTTTGCAGCATTTTCCTGCGCACACTTGTGGCAAAGGGGTTTTTTGCATCCTTTTTTTGCGCGCTTCCTATCACCACAATGAGGCGCACATGCCTTTTGGCAGCGTATTTTAGCGCGCGCAAATGCCCGATGTGAAACGGCTGGAATCTCCCTATGAACAGCGCGGGCTTGCTTTCCGCGGGATTGGCTTTTGCAGGCCTGTTTTTCATTTGAAACCACGGTGCCCGTATCCTTAGTGCTTAAAATGCCTCACTCCTGTGAACACCATTGCAATGCCGTGCCCGTCCGCTGCGTTTATCACTTCGGAATCGCGCACAGAGCCTCCCGGCTGCGTAAGCGCCTCTATGCCCTCCTGCGCAAGCCTGTCAAGGGTGTCCCTAAATGGCAGGAACGCATCAGACGCGCATGCGCTCCCTCTTATTTCAAATTTGCTCCTTTTTGCCTTTTCTATTGCGATGTTGCAGGCATCAATGCGGCTCATCTGCCCTGCCCCAACCCCTATCACCTGCAGGTTTTTTGCAAGCACTATCGCGTTTGATTTTGTGTGCTTTGCGAATTTCATTGCAAAATGCAGGTCGGCCTGCACGGTTGCAGCCGGCTTTTTTTTGGTTGCCACTTTTGCCTCTGCAATGTCGTACACAATGTCATCCGACTGCTGGTAGAGCATGCCGCCGGTTATGTTGCGGTAGTTCACTTTCCTCTTATTTGCCTGCGCAAAAAGCTGCGTTACGTCCAAAATCCTCCTGCTTGGCTTTTGTTTCAGTATCTCAAGCGCAGCAGGCTCAAAACCCGGGGCAAGCACGACTTCAACGAATTTGCTGCCTATCGCATTTGCGGTCTGCACGTCCAGCCTGCGATTGAACGCCATTATGCTGCCGAATGCGGACTCAGGATCGCTTGCGTGCGCAAGCTCGTAGGATTTTGCAAGCGTGGAGGCGGTTGCCCCTCCGCAGGGGTTGTTGTGCTTTATTATCACCGTAGTCGGCTCGTCCTCCTTGAACTCAAGAATAAGGCCCAACGCGGAATCCGCATCCAAAAAATTATTGTACGACATCTGCTTGCCAGAATGCACTTTTGCGTCAAAAAGGCTCACCTTGCCGATGCGCCGGTATGCGACCGCCTTCTGGTGGGGGTTTTCCCCGTAGCGAAGCGGGTATGCCTCCTCAAATTTCATTTCAAATTTTGCCGGGAATTCATTTTCATCGCCCGCACCCGTCCGTGAGGAAAAATAGGAGCTTATCGCCCAGTCATACGCGCCTGTGCGCTCAAATGCCTTTAGCATAAGGGAATAGCGCGTTTTTTCGCTTACATCCCCTTTCCTTTGCAGCTCCCAAAGCACCCCCGCATAATCGCCCGGATCAACAACAACAACTACGTGGCGGAAGTTTTTTGCGGCTGCGCGCACCATTGCGGGGCCGCCTATGTCAATGTCCTCTATTATTTTTTCCATGTCGGAAGTTTGTGCGCTTGTTTTCTCAAATGGATAAAGGTTTGCAACCACCACGTCAATCGGGGCTATGGAGTGCTTTTTCACGTCTTTTTCGTGCGCCTTTTCCCCCCGTTTGTAAAGAATGCCGCCGTGTATTTTCGGGTGCAGGGTTTTTACCCTTCCTTGCAGCATTTCAGGGAATCCTGTGATTGAGGAGACTTCTTTTACTTTTATTTTTGCTTTTCTTAGCTGCGTCGCAGTCCCGCCGGTGGATATTATCTCCACACCAAGGGCGGACAAGCCCCTGCAAAATTCCACTATGCCGCTTTTGTCATAAACGCTCACAAGCGCGCGCCTTATTGCCATTAGCCCACCCTTTCATCAGCATAAAAGCCACCTAACAAAGCCCAATACCCTAATAGCAATGCTTAAGGATAAAAACCCTTCTGGCGGATAAAAATGGGTGTTCGCATGATAAAGCACAAAAATTTCCTTCTTGCGGTCGGTGGCAGCCTCATTGTGCTGCTCGGGCTTGTTTTCTTCCTCAACAACATCGGAGTGATACCGCAGGAGATATGGAAATATTGGCCCCTTATACTCGTGTTCCTTGGGGCATCGTTTATATTCTCGCAGCAGGTGCGCTTTGGAGAAGGCAAAAAAAAGGGCAAATAAAAAGCCGCATGTGAGTTGTGGCAGTCGGCACCCTACCTCTTAAGCACAGTAATGAGCCAGCCGCACTCTTTTGAAAATTTGCATCTGGCAGCCTCTTTTTCTTCCAGCCATTTATAGCCCGAGAAGTCCCCTGAAAGCCTAATGCAAGTATTTTTTGCTCCCATCTTAAAAACAAGGACTGGCACGAATGTTTTTCTTTTCCTTGAGCCGACATTGTGCCTTGCCTGCATCATTACCCCCTGCTCCTGCGCGTCAATGCCTGCTTGTGCCCCAAGCGCGCCAACAGCCGCGCCTGCGGGGTTTTCCCCTGCATAAATAAGCGTGCATGGAAGGGAGAGTGTTTCGTTCCCCTTTTCATCCTTTTTTACAAGGAAAAGCGCCCTGTTCCCATCCAGCAGCATCCCGCAGGCAAGCGCGGCGGGCAAGGGGGCGGCAATCTTTTGCTTCATAAGTGGCAATTTGCGCCCCCGTGCTTTAAATAGTATTTCTGGTGGCACTCCTCGGCAGGGTAAAACTCCATTGCAGGCGCTATTTCAGTAACGATTTTTTGCGAATGCTTATTCTGCTCCAACCGCATTGATTCCTCCGCCTGTTGCTGCTGCTTTTTTGAGTGGAAAAATATTGCGCTGCGGTAGTTGCTTCCAACATCCAGCCCCTGCCTATTAAGCGTTGTCGGGTCGTGGTTTTGCCAAAAAGCTTCCAGGAGCTGTGCATATGATATTTCCCGCGGGTCAAATTCAACCTGCACTGCCTCCGCATGCCCGCTTTTCCCCTCGCACACCTGCCCATAGGTGGGATTTTTTGTTTCTCCCCCGGTATACCCAACGAGAGTTTTTTTCACTCCCTTAAGCTTTGCGAAAAGCTCCTCCACTCCCCAGAAGCACCCAGCGGCAAAAGTTGCTTTTTGAAGCCCCATAAGAATCTCCGATAGGAAAAAACACCCATTCTTTATAAGGGCAGCAGATAACAAAATCCGCAAAAAAATAAAAAAAGAAAAGAAGGAAGCTAGTTGTTTTTCCTAAGCTCCTCTATCTTTTCGGCTATGCCTTTTACTTCCTTCTCAAGGTTCTGCTTGTATTCCTCAAGCATGCCTATCTTTTCTTCCTTTGTAAGGAAGCTGCGGTATTCCGCACAACATCCGTATCCCATTTGCCCACCTCCATATATTGGGTGCCCGATATATATTGCGGCATCTATATAAACATATCGGGCAGCCGATATGTTGGGCGGAACGCGCCGGTGCAAGGCTTAAATAGGCGCCAATGCGCAATGATTGCATGAAAGAAAAAGACTGCGCCTCTTATTGCTGCGACATGCGCGGCATGCTCTCCTTTCTCATCCTTTTCCTTCTCTCAAAAAAGCCAATGCACGGGCAGGAGATAGCAGGCGAGCTTGAAAAGCGCAAGGGGATGCGCCCAAGTCCCGGCACGCTCTACCCTGCATTAAGGGCGCTAAGGGACGCAGGGCTGCTAAAAGAGGCAAAAAAGGGCAAAGCAATAACCTACTCGCTCACCCCTGAGGGAAAAGCAGGGTTAAAGCGCGCAAAAGAGCATTTTTGCAGGGTGTTTACAGGGGTACTGGAGCAATAGGCCGCAGGCGGCTATTTTTTTGAGCAAACTTAAGCGCCGCGGAGTTTATGCAATACCTTTTTCCACTTGGCGGTGGCCCGTCATCAAACACATGCCCCAGATGCCCGCCGCACTTCGCGCACAGCACTTCCACCCTTTGCATCCCGAATCCTTCGTCCTTGGCATATTTTATTTTCTTTGCATCAATGGGGGAAAAAAAGCTCGGCCAGCCAGTGCCTGATTCAAATTTTGTGCTGGATTCAAAGAGTTTTTCCCCGCAGCCTGCACAATGGTAAAAACCCACTTTCTTGTTGTCCCACAACAGCCCGCAAAACGCCGGCTCTGTGCCTTTTTCCCGCAGCACGCGGTACTGCCCCTCTGTGAGCTTTTCCTTCCATTCCGCGCTGGTTTTTGGAATTCCGCTTTTTTGCGCATTTTTTTCTTTTCCCATATTGGCACCAGCGCAGCAAATCCGGCTCCGTTGTTTTTAATTGGACCATGCTTCGCTGCCCGCAAAGAGCAGGCAGTTGCCGCCCTTGTCAAGCACAAGCTTAAGGGGTTGCTCAAATTCATATATTAATATGCTTCCAACACTGCGGATTGAAGATGCATATCTTTCAAGAAGAGCCGGATTGAACTGCCTGTTGCCATTGTGATGCAGGTAAGCAATTCCGGCGCCCACTATGTCTTCAAAGAGATGGGTTCCCTGCGAGGGAAGGTTGTTTTGGCCGTCCACTTGTTCCACTATCGCAGATGCGTTGCTTATTGTTGCAAAAGTTCCCGGTATGCCGGTTGATTTGTCTTGCGTGCCAAACCTGCCTGGAACAAAAAGTGCATATTGTTTTCTTTGTGCAACCATCTCCCTGTTTATCATTAAAATCTCATTTGAAAGCACGCTTGCGGAAGCATGGCTGAATTCCGAATGCGGAACATAAATCACAGTGCTTATTTCGTATTTTCCTTTCCCAATGCTATTGTTCGCATTAAGTATTTGCATCTCCGCTGACACGTCTGGCAGATTGTCCAGCCTGCCGTCCTTGCGGCGCACCTGCGCCCTGGCCTGCAGGCAGTGGATTATGCTTGTTGCGCCTGTTCCAACAGTATCAAAAGCGCCCTCAAAATCCACAAGCATGCCAAATGCGTCTTCAAGTATTTGCTTCAGCTCCCTTACTGCATCCACAAAAGGCAACCTCCTGTTTACGATGTTTTTGAAGGACACCAAAGGTTCCATCGCGCCCATCAGATCGGTATCGCGCATAATGTCATTATCAGCTGAATAATAGGAAACATAGTTCTCCATCATTCCTTCAGGCGCAATTGCAAACGAAAGCCGCCTAAGCAGCCCGTTTTCGCTATCTGGGATGCCGCCATCAAGCCCCAGCGCAAAAAAATGAGTTGGGGAATACCTATCATAATCACTGATGTTATACAAGCCAGTTATCGGATACGGTTTGCCCAGATTGACCCTTAGCGCCATTCGCTCGTGCCCGTCCAAAACTCCCGGCCCAAGCCCAAGGGCAACGCGCATAAAGCCGTGGTTTGGATCTACCCCGATGGGCGCAAAATCATTGAAAGAATAGGCAGCAAAGGATGCCTGCGGGGAAAAATATTGCCCGCCTTCGCGCGCTTGCCACTGGCTGCCAACAACGTCCTGCACCATTATCGCCATCTTCTGCGCGCCAATAAGCACGTTGTTCCTTCTTGCGAATTCCCTTGCATTTTCCAAAAATGCGCTTGCATACACGAGCTTTATTGCCGCCTCAAGCTGCTCGAGCCTTTGCCCTTTTGTTCCGATATTTGATATAAACACGGAATAGTAGGACCCTGCAAAAGAAGCCCTTTCCGCGTCCTCGCCGAGCGCGGAGGAGCGCACTATGAGCGGCTGCCGCTGCGCATCCAGTATTTCCAAAAATGCCTGCTTCTGCGCGCTGTTGAAATCCGCAGCCAAGAATCTGCTTAATATTTCTGCATCGTTTCTTTCAGTTTCAAAAAAATTATACAAGCGGTTCTCTTGCAGAAAATCCTCAAAACAGCCGCTGCGCAGAACTGAAGTCGCAGGGCATGCAAATTTTACCCGCCCGTTGAATTTTTCCGCCAATCTGCCCTTGTTTTCCTCAAGCAGGCTATGAAAAAAATGCGTCCCTGCCCATTTGCCGCCTGCCTCCCCGCTGAAAAATTCCCTTTGCGGCCCCACAACCACGCTTCGCTGGCTTTTTGCAACCGTGGACAGATGGTTTGGTATTTGCAAATTTTCCATGTGCAGCAGCCGCGCCCAATTATGTTTAGCAGAAAATAGGACTTCATTTGCTGACACAGATTTATTAGCTTTAGTCGCGATATAACGAAGGTGTCCACATGAGCGCGCCATTAGTTGCAATTGCTGGTTCCAATGCACCTGCAGCGCAACGCATAAACATAAGTTTCATAGTGTCGGTAGGCAGCAGGAATGAACACACGGCAATGAGAAATGCCCTTGGGCGGCTGGACATTCCAATTTATGAAGTTGCGCCCAACGCATCAAAAGACCCGCAAGCCAACAAAAGTATAGTCCTTTCAAATGTAAGAGAACAGCTTGCCAAGGGATTTACACAGCAAAGCTGGAAAAATGGCTTCCCGCTAGTTGTTTGCGACGTTCTTGATTCTGTTGAGGGGATTACATTTGCAGATGTTGCGCAGAAATCCAAGGCTGAGTCTCCAGACTCTGTTTTCTGCCTTCTTACAAGCGAAAGTGAATGCGCAGGCACCTTGGCGCAAATGGAAGAATATGCGCGCAGCAGGGGAATTGGGGCGGAGCTTCTGAAAAGCGTTGATTTCACATTAAATTATAGCGGCGATCGCTCCATTTTCCCAGCAATGGTGCGCGCTGTTGAGGATGGACAGAATTACACTGTTGACAGCCGCCAGATAATACTGCTGGCAGAGGAAAAGCCGCTTATTTACAGCCCGATATTATGCGAGCTGCATGCGGCGTGCGCAGAGCAAAGGGCAGGCATAGTCCTCGTACGCAGCTTAGAGGAGGCGCTTGCAACAGTGAATCAGCACGCAGGCAGGATTGCAGGCTCAATAGCCGGAGCCGGGATTTCAGAGGAACTTTTAACCCGCATGCAAGAAGCAAGCCCTAACGCAAAAAAAGTTGCGCTTGAGCATCCGGGATTGCCCGCAAACTCAAGAGCTGATTTTAATCTCGTTGTTGCGGAAAGCGACCTGTCCCTTGGCAATAAAATAAGGAATATGGCAGGCGAACTTATCACAAGCATTTTCCAGCGATAGCCGCCGCTGCCACGCTTTTTTACGCCGGATTTTCGTGCCCTCCTGCGGCAGGCTTTTAATGTTTCGCTGCCTTTTAATAACGTTATTATCAAGCAAAAAGGTGGTTCAATGGAATTTAAGGAAATAGTGAAAGAGCGCTACGCTGCAAAGAAGTTTGACGGCCAGATATTGGCGCAGGAAAAAGTGGACGGGCTGTTTGAGATGATACGCCTCGCTGCCTCCTCTTTTGGATTGCAGCCGTGGAAAATAAAGGTTGTTACGGACCAGAAGCTAAAGGACGCTCTTCAGGCTGCAAGCTGGGACCAGCCCCAAGTGGGCACATGCTCGCACCTTCTTGTGTTTTGCGCAGACACTCAGATAGATGCGCTCATTGACAGGCTTGCGCAGGAAATGTCCAAAACAGGCATGCCTGCGGAATCCCTTGACAGTTACGTGAAGTTGATGCGCGGCTTTGCAGAGGGGCTGCAAGGGGAGCAAAGGCTCTCGTGGGCGCAAAGGCAGGTTTACATCGCCCTTGGCAACGCGCTCAATGGCGCAAAAGCATTGGGCTTTGACTCCTGCCCCATGGAAGGCTTTGACCCAAAGGAGTATGCGCGCATGCTGGAGCTGCCTGCAAACCTTGTCCCAACGGTTGTGTGCCCGGTCGGGTATGCAACAGACAAGCAAAAGCAAAAGGTGCGCTTTCCAAAAGAGGATGTGTTTTTTTAGGGAAGTGCCCAATACATATCTTTATAAATAATTTACCACATAATAAGTGCAGAAAGGCGTTGCGAGGCGATATAATGCAAATTGTTACACATCCCGGAATAAGCCATATGTGGAAAACAGGGAGAGGCTTGAATTTTGGAGTTTAGCACGGAAATGATGGAAATAGGTGGCGCGGGATAGCTCACGGAAGCGAGCATTTCATGAGAGCAATGAGGTCAACACGTGAATTGGAGGAGAAGGGGTATAGAACAGCATATCTTGACCCATCCCAAATACGCAAATGGCATGTCTCACGGGCTGCTGCAAAAGCAGTATATGAGGGCTGGATGGCAGTAGATACTGGGACTGAGTATAGAATAATTGGAACGCTTAGCCCGGATGAAGTGAATTTTGCGCGGGGATACTACTTAATTGCCAGAGAAGGAAATTTTTCCAGAAGTTGCCTTGAGCGTGGGGGCGCAATGCTTGAATACGTTAAAAATGAAACGCCAGAAGGATTTAAGGGAAGGGGATTTTTCTCGCACTTTACCGTCGTGCTTGATAAAGCCGGAGGCATTGCGGGAGCCGTAACGGGCGCTGTACTGAACATGAATGAGGACCATTTTGGAACTGCCGAAACTCTTGTTTTTAACGGATATCGCGTAGTTAGGAAAGATTTGCGCGGAATTGGGATTGGACACGTGCTCATGAATGCAGCAATTGAATGTTCGTTTATACACCTTGGAATAGAGCCGACATATACGTTTGGGGAAGCAGAGGAAACAAGGAAAGATGTTGACGAGATACGCGTGATGGCGGGCACAGGAAGATACCCAATTCGCAAAATTGATTACCGCCAGCCAGACCTTGCTGGCATAGAAGGCAGGAAAGGAAGCATATTTGGCACATGCTCGCCTCTTACTGCATGCATTGGCACACAGAGAAGCAGAACTGAAATATCATTGGAGGAAGTTAGAAACGTAGTTAGGACAGTTTACAGATATTATGATTTGGCAGGCGATACACTGAAAGAATTTATGGATAGGACGTTTGCAGGGGTAAAGGAAAATGCGGGTTGGGTCTTGCAAAACAAGGAGTTTGTGCCAAAGTAAATCGCGCAATTGCGCCTTTTTTATGGCTTGCAATGCCTTGCGGGCAAAATCGTGTTATAGAAAGGCATTTACGTTTTTCGCGCGAATATGCATAAATGGCTGCCGAGCGGTTCCGCCTGAACAGGCACGTGAAGTTACTGTGGCTGCTGCCCACTGCAGGCATTGTCGCATTTTTGCTTTTTGCAGGCATAATGGCGTTCCTGCTGGCGCCAACTTCTGATTTCCTTGGCATTACAAGCAGGAACTATTTTTACGTGCTGCCGCTTCTTGCGCTGATTTTTGGCATTATAGACTACTCATGGATAGAGCTGATATACCGCAATTTCACGTACGAGCTTGACGATAACGAGATAGTGATACGCCAGGGGGTGCTCACTAGGCGCACCACAGTGATACCCTATGCCGCAATACAGGACATAAGCGTGGAGCGCAGTGTTGCGGAAAGGTTCCTTGGCATTGCAACCCTTGAGATAGAAACTTCCGGCTCGCTTCGCCTTGCCTCTGAAATAACCCTTCCGGGCATTGCGGAAAAAGACGCGGTTGTGCGCGACCTCATGCACAGGGCGGAAAAGGCAAAAAGCGTGCAGGCTGCAAGCGCTGCCATGGGCGAAAGTGAAACCGAGCGGCTTCTTGGCGGCATACTGGCAGAGCTTAAGGAGATTTCAGCAGGCTTGGCGGGCTTGAATGCACGTGGAAAAAACGGCAACAGAAAAAGCGGCAATGAAAAAAACAATAACAAAAAGGCAAAGTCCGCATTTGACCAGTACGAGAGCTTCAAGGGAGAATAGCCAGCTCATTTGCACATACTGGAGCTCTTTTAGCGGCCTGCCCGATGCCCCTGAAAACTACCAGAAAGTACGCTATGAGCTTTTTGAGCGCGAAAATGCAACAGGCAAAAATGCAACAGAGCTGCGCATCACGCAGGAAAACACGCCCACAAAGGAAGCAGCGGAGCATTCCGAGAAAAACTGGGGCATGGTGCTTGCAGGGATGAAAAAGCTGCTTGAAAAATAGGCGTTTTGCAAATCAGCGTATTCCGGTATCAATGTCAAAATCAAGGCGCGTGCTCAGGTTTTCCTGCATTTGCAGCTCATAGTTCATTGAGCCTCCGGGAATCCCAAACACATTGCCGTCCCTGTCAGTAACATTTAGCACATAAGAGCCGCTGCCCAGCCGCATTCCATATTGCCCGTTTGCATCAACATAAGCCCTTTTTTCAAGCTGCCCGTTTTGCCTATATACGTTTACTTGCATATCTTCATAGAAAGCGCTTGCATCCCTTTCGCAAGGCTGAAGCGGGCAAAGAGGGCCAATTGTAATCGTCCCATAAAGTGTTCCGGGCGCAAAGGGGCAAGAGTCAAATTCGCAGTTGTTGCTTGCATTTCTCCCAACGTATGACCCGTCAGGGCAGAGCTTTGCCTCATCCGTGCAGGCTTGCGGCTGCTCCTGCACGCACCCTGCCAGAAATACCAAAAGCGCAAGCGCGCCCACGATAAGCATTTTCATGCATTAAAAACGCGGCAAAAGCGTATAAAGTGACCTGTTTTTATAACGTAAAATGTTATACGGAACTTTTTTTAAGAACGTGTGCGATTTTCCATTGCAGCTGCAAAATTGGAGGTGTTTTTATGGATTTGGGATATGGAAACCTGAAAGCATCCAAATTTGTTACGAATGTCGGGCTCATTACGACGCACGGGCCCAATGGCGAGAACATAATGTCCGCGGAATGGACGTACTATGTTTCGTATTCTCCCGCATACATCGCAGTCCTCACAGGCGGAAACGAGAACGGGAAGGCAACCGCACAGAACATTTCCGCGACAAAAATGTTCGGCGTTAACATTGCGGCATCCGATCAAAACGTGATTGCAAGCATTGCGGGCAACAGCACCGGGCGCGAAGTTGACAAAATCGGGCTCCTAACGGAGCTTGGCTTTGAGTTCTACAAGGGCAAAAAAATAGAGTGCCCCATGGTAAAGGGCGCGGCAACAAACGCGGAATGCGCCCTTCTTGAAACAAAAGTGCTTGGCGACCACACAATGTTCGTGGGGGAAGTCGTTGAGATTTCCTCTGACGGCTCCAAACAGCCCCTTGTTTACCAGTTTGGCAGCTTCCACGAGCTTGGGTGGCAGATGGAAAAGCCCGACGGGGGCATGCTTGCAAAAATAGAGCAGCTCAAGGAAAAATACGCCAAAAGCCCGCAGCCGCCTGAAATATCAACGGCTCCAAAGCAGTGAAAGGCTGATGCAAACTACCAGATGCCCGGCACCAGCCGATACTTTACTTTTTTGCAGTATTCCTTGTATCCCTTAAGCTCGCGCTTTAGGACTTCCTCCTCGTTTTTTATCCTCAGGAAAAGAAGCGGCAGCCAAAGAAGGAAGGGAATGAGCGCCGCATACATCCCAAGTACAAGAGGGGTTGCCAGAAACATTATTACGGTTCCGGCATACATTGGGTGCCTCACAGTCGCATATGAGCCGCTTGAGATTGTTTTTTGCCCTTTTTCCACCCTCACTGTCCTTCCCGCATAACTATTTTCATGGAATACCAAAAAGACCATCCCATATCCAAGCAAAAGTGCAACATCCGCGGCAATTGAAATTTCTGCAGGCACATCCAGCCAGCCAAACCTCTTTCCAAACGCAGGGAGCAGAAAGCTGATTAGGAAAAGCGGCGCACCAAGCTTTTGCACGAGCTTTTGCTCTTTTTCTTTTTCCCGCGTTTTGAACCTTCTCTCCAAAAACTGCGGGTCTTTTGCAAGGAAATAGATAAGCGCAAATAGCATTGGCACAAAAAGCGTGCCAATATACATCCATGCCTGCCAGTACCCAAGCGTTCCGGAGGGCACAAAGAGCATTGCTCCCACCATCAGGGCCGCTGCGCCAAATATCAGCAATGATTTTATTGATATTTCCATGGCGCTCACCGCAGCTTTTGTTCATTTGGAATAAAAGGCTATTGCCGTGCCTTGCGCCTTCAAAGGATGAATAGCATCTTAAACAGCACATGAGAAGCGTATCTGTGGCAGATTCAACGCACGTCCCAAAAAAGGTTTTCTTCACAAAAGGCGTTGGCACGCACAGGGACAAGCTCACATCGTTTGAGCTTGCGCTTCGCGACGCGGGAATTGAAAGGTTCAACCTTGTCATGGTCTCAAGCATCCTTCCCCCCCATTGCGAAATAGTCCCAAAGGCAAAGGGCCTGCCCATGTTAAAGGACGGCGAAATTGTGTTTGTTGTGCTCTCAAGGAATGAGTCCAACGAGCACAATCGGCTTATTTGCGCCTCTGTGGGCGCCGCAATACCTGCAGACCGCTCGCAGTATGGATACCTGAGCGAATATCATTCATTTGGTGAAACCGACGCAAAGGCAGGGGATTACGCAGAGGACCTTGCGGCATCCATGCTCGCCTCCACTCTTGGGATTGAATTTGACCTTAACCAAGGCTGGGATGAGAAAGAGGCGCTCTTTAAAATGAGCGGAAAAATAGTGAAAACAACCGACATCTCCCAGTCAGTTGTGGTGGACAAGCAGGGCGAATGGACGAGCGTTGTTGCTGCGGCTGTTTTTGTCCTTACCGAGCACGAAAACCAGCCTGCTGAAAAGCAGCAAAATAGCCGCGCCTCATATTTTTCTCTTCAATGACCGTATGTTGGGCATCATGAATTTTTCAGGCCTTATTGAGGTTACGGCCCTGTTGTCTTTTTTTGCTTTTTCTTTTTTTGTATCTGTTTCTTCGCCCATATTATCAACCCGCACACTATTCGGGCTATAGCCTATTAAGCAGCCCGCAAAAAATGCAATTGAAGTTTCAATAGGGAACTTTTAGTGCGGCAGCATTTCAACAAGATGAGAAAAAAGAATGAAAAAACAAACGAGGTATATTCATGGCAAAACAATACGTAGAACTTGGAACGCTATTAGTCGCATTTGTAGCTTTTTGGCTGCTGTTCGTGTTCATCCAGAATCCGATTGCGCTGCTTATCAACTCGCTCATTGCGTTCATCATACTGCTGGCGCTGAACATGATATTCAAGGTAGGCATCTCAATCAACATATTCACAATCCTCATAGTCGCAATAGGGGGAATGATCGGCCTTGTGCTCATCCTCCTCTTGCGCCTAGCGAATGTGGCGTTCCATACGGAATAAAAAGGTGAAACAATGGTTTTCTTTGTAGAAATAGGTTCGCTGCTGGTTGCAATTTTCATATTGTACCTGCTATATATTTTCCTAAAGGATCCACTGCACCTCATCGCAAACGCGCTAATGGGCATAATCCTCTTCCTGATTATAAATTGGTTCATCGTGAGCGATGTCCCGATTAATTTTTTCTCAATCGCGACGGTTGCAATCGCAGGAATACCCGGAGTGCTGCTTGTCCTATACCAAACCAATTAATTTATCCTAATTAAGTTGTTACTGGCTACTTTTCGCATTTTTACTCTATAGGTTTATAAATCTTGTAGCCCTTAACTTG
>JAGVWK010000011.1 GCA_018304295.1 Microcaldota archaeon
GCACGCCGGCTGAGGTTTATCTCCAGAAAAAAGGCAATTGTTAAAAGGTGGGAACATGAAAATAAATCAACGGGAGGAAGTTAATTCAGGATACCACAGCGGGAAGAGTTAATCACCACAGCAGAAAAAGCAGAACGCATAGGAAAAGTAATAAAGCCCGTTGGAGATATGTGCCTGATGGGTCTAATTGTAGGTGTTGATGAGGCGGGGAGGGGATGCATAATCGGCCCGATGGTCATCGGGCTGGCTGCCATTGAGCAATCAGGCGAGCACTCGCTGCGTAAAATTGGGGTAAGGGACTCAAAGAAATTATCCCCGCAAAAAAGGCAGGAGCTTTTCCCCCAAGTCCGCAAGCTTTGCAAAACAACGCACATTGAGATAAGCGCGCAGGAGCTCACGCTTCTTATGGACAAGTATTCTCTCAATGAGATTGAGGCAATAAAGATTGCTGAGGAGATAAATGCGGCAGACTACCCCAAGGGAACGCTCATTTACATTGATTCGCCCGACAACATACCAACCAATTTCACCAAGAGGATTGAGAAATACCTCAAAAGCCACCATAAGATAATAAGCCAGAACAAGGCTGATGATTTGCACCTTATAGTAGGGGCTGCGTCCATTGTTGCAAAAGTAACGCGCGACGGGCGCATAGAGGAGATAAAAAAAGAGATTGGGTTTGATTTTAACAGCGGGTACACGTCAGACCCGCAAACAATGGAATTCGTGCGCAGGCATCTCGCTGATGCGAAGCTGGGAAAATATTTAAGGCATAAATGGCGCACAATCGGGAACCTGATGCAAAAAAGGCTTGCGGATTTTGAGGAAAAGGAGAGGGGCGAAAAATAGGGGGTGGAAAAATTGCAGGCATTGCAGTGGCATTCGTGTGTAGTATAGTGTAATTTGCATTGGGCGGTGCGCTTGCGGTGGCTGGCATTTATTTTGGGGCAAGGATGTTTGGCAGGCTCACAGTTGGGATACGGGAGTTTGAAGAGCTTCAAAAGGGCAATGTTGCAGTGGGCATATTCATGGCTGCGGTTATTGCGTGCATTGCAATATCAATGAGGGCGGGCGTGCTGGAATTTGCGCACGGGATGCAGCCGCGGTATGCGCCGCTTCTGTTGCTTCTTGCGGCAATAAACTTGCCAAGATGGCGTTTGGGCTCATTGTGGCTGTGCTCACAATCTTTGTTGCGCTTAATTTGCTTGATTGGCTCACTGCTGGGATAAGCGAGATGGATGAGCTGAAAAAAGGCAACGTTGCGGTTGCAATACTTGTTGCGGTCGTGCTCCTTTGGGTTACCTCCATTGTTGAGGCTGGCACACGGGGAGTGGGGGCATCCGCACAAATAGAGTCGTGCGCCATTGCGGCGCAGGTGTCAGATGTGATTGGATGGGAAATGGGAGCCTGCATACCATATGCGGGGCGATAGTGTGCGGCTTGCGCTAAAGCATTAAAGTGCAAAAACTCAGAGTGGATTCAAAAGAAGAAATAAGAAGAAAAAATCAGGCGACTGCCTTCTTGTCCACTATGATGTGGTCGGATGCAGCCAATACGCTGTTGTAAGAGATGACGACGAGCCCGTCCTCCTTGCTGAGCTTGCGCGTGTTGGGGTTGTCAAGGTTGGGCTCAACAAGCATGTTTTCTATCTTGCCCGTTGATTCTGAAACTTCCAAATCAACGAGCTTGCCCACTTCCTCCCCGTCGTTTGTTATTATTTTCTTTCCTGCTAGTTGTTTTGCGAGAACGATTTTCACCATGAGTATCACCTGGCAGGTCAAGTATTGCGTTTAAATTTAAATACCTTTCCTAAAGCTCATAACGCAAGCAAAATAAAGGTAATATACGAATAGGGAGGCAGAAGAGGTGAGAAGATGGCTGCAGGCAAGAGTGCTCATTTGGCAAGGATATTGAGGAATGGCAAAGTGCTTATTTTGGCAATGGACCAAGGCATGGAACACGGGCCAACGGACTTCAACGCAAAAAACATCAACCCGGAATACGTGTGCGAAATAGCTGGCTTGGGGCATTTCACGGGGTTTGCGGTGCAAAAAGGCGTTGCAAAACTCTACAAGGAGAACTATTCTGGGAAGGTGCCGCTCATACTAAAGCTCAACGGAAGGACCAATATTGTGCCAAAGGACGAGTGCTATTCTTCTCAGGTTGCGTCAGTGAAGGAGGCTGTTGATTTGGGGGCGGATGCGGTAGGTTATACGATTTACGTTGGCTCCCAGCGCGAGGCGGACATGTTCAGGGAGTTTGGGCTGATAGAGCAGCAGGCGCACGATTACGGGCTTGCATGCGTTGTGTGGGCATACCCGCGCGGCAAATACGTAAAAGACGAAAAATCCCCTGAAATGGTCGCATATGCGGCAAGGGTCGCCCTTGAGCTTGGGGCGGACGTTGTGAAGATTAACTACCCCGGAAGCGTTGATGCAATGAAATGGGTGGTTGCCTCCGCAGGGAGGTGCCGCGTTATTTCCGCAGGCGGAAGCAAGCAGCCGGACGGGGAATTCATCGCTAAAGTAAAGGACATGATGGCGGGCGGGGGAAGCGGCTTGGCAGTTGGCAGGAACGTGTGGCAGAACGAGAACCCTGAGAAGATTTCAAAGGAAATAGCAAAAGTCGTATTCGGCGATTAGATGGCACAGGAAGTAACAATTGAGGAGCATGTGCAGCATATTGATGATGAGCTTGCAAGGCTCATTTTAACTGTTGCGGGCATGAGCGTGGACATACGAAACGAGTTTCCGCATCGGCTCATGGGAATTGCGGGCACGAATAAATACGGCGAAGTTGTTGCAGAGCTTGATGCGTGGGTGAATGATTATATTTGCAAAAAGCTTGCTGCAACGGGCTTGGTGCGCAAAATATATTCTGAAGAGCTTGTGCAGCCAATGCTTGTGAAAGAGGATGCCCCGTTTGTTGTTGCAATGGACCCCCTCGATGGCTCCTCCAACATCGTAACAAACAACCCTTTTGGCACAATAATCGGCATTTACCGCAAAGATTTGCCTGTTAGCGGCGACAACCTTGCTGCCTCGCTTTACAAGCTTTATGGGCCCATTACGACCCTTGTGTATGATGCCGGCAAGGGCGTGCACGAGTTTGTGAAGCACCGCAAGGGGCATGCGAAATATTGCCTTCTTAATGAAAATATGAGGGTGCCTTCTGAAGGGGGAGTATTTGGGCTTGGGGGGGAGCCCCTTGATTGGACACCTGAGTTTTTGGGGTTTGCAAAAAGCCTTGTGAAAGTGCATGGGCTCAAGCTGCGCTACTGCGGCGCGTTTGTGGGGGACTTTTCGCAGATATTGCACAAGGGGGGGTTTTTTGCATACCCCTCCAGCGTGAAAAGCCCCAAGGGGAAATTGCGGCTTTTTTATGAGGCGCAGCCAATGGCGAAAATATTTGAGGATGCGGGAGGAGCCACATGGAGCGGCTCTGAATCCTTATTGCAGACAAAATGCGATGATGTGAACGTGAGAACGCCACTTTATTTTGGGAGTAAGGAGCTTGTGGAGCTTCTTAAGGGAGTAAAAACAGTTGCGCATAAGGATGGGGAATAGAGTGAAAGCAAAGAACTGGAAACAAGAAGCTGGAAACCCCTATGGCTGCTCCCACTCTATTTCGTAGTATTCGTATTTGCTCCCGGGTATTTCAACGCGCTTTACTGCGTAGTACGTAACAGAGGTTTCGCGGTCGCATATTGCAAGGAGGAGTTCCAAGCCGATGCGCTTTGACTGCTCTATTGCGTCGGCAAGCCCCTCCCCTCCTATGTATTCCTCTTCGGAAAGGGAAAACATCAGGTATTTTGGCTTGCCGTCCCGTGGGTTTTCTATCCCGCCGTTCTTGCGGTGGAAGCACAAAAAATCCATTGAGGTGTGCAGCGGGTTTGCAGGCTCTTTTTTTGGCTTTTTTTTGCCCGGTATTGCAAGTATGAAGGTTTTGCGCACCGAATGCGCAACGCGTATTGCACGCGCCCATTCGGAAATAAGAAGCAGGCTTTGGCGAGGGAAAACGTGCACTACGTGCTTTGAGTGTATCCAGTCCCCGTTGCCCCTTGAAGGGGAGGCACCGGGGAAATAAACGCGAAAATGCGTGCCGAACTTAAAGCCGGTCTTCAGCACAAAGCCGTGCAGCCTCCAGTCCTCGTACACCTCGTAGAGATGCTCAAAGTCCGGGTGCTGCTTTTTTGCCATGCGCAGCACGTCCTCCTCTTTTGCATTTTGCAGCTTCATGCCCGCGTGGCGCAGAAGAAAAAGGGTTTCGTAAATGTCAAGCTTGGACAATCTTCCCCGCTGCTCTGCCTTGTAAGAGCCGAACTGGCCGAACCAGTAGCGCGAGTAGAGTTCCTTTCCCACGGTATCGTCGTCTATTATGCTCCACAGGTCGGATGGGTAAAAGCGCGCCAGCAGGGAATATTTGTCCATCTGGAATTTCTCAGAGGGATATTTTTTCACGCTTGAGCGGTTGTGCTTTTGCGCGATTTCGCTTGCAGGGCGCGCAATAAGGCCCCTGTCGCGCCAGTCCTTGTATGTGAAATAGCGCGCCATCTGGTTTTCCTCCTCAAAGAGCGCCGCAATGTCGTTGAATTTGTATTCGTTAAGCGAGGAATCGTAGCACTTTGCATTGCGTATGTCCATAAGGTAAAGCGCTTCTTGGGGGAAAAGGTGTATAGTGCCCTTGCGCATTATCCCATAGTGCCCGTTTACAAGCGAGCTTACGCTCTCGGGCTCGCTCGCATAAACTTTCTTTGCCTTTAAGTCAGCTTCAAGCTTTAGTGCCATTGAAGGACTGGGGGCTTTTCGTCTTTTATTGCTTTGCATTTCAAAGGTAAATGGGGATGGCGTGGGAAAGAGAAGGGGAAAGGAAATAGACAGGACAAAATATTTTGCAAAATTGCGCGAGCAGGCGGAAGCTGTGCCATCTGCGCTGCTAAAGAGGCTCGTGAAGCAGAAGTATCATGTTGTTGGAAAGCACTCTGCGGTTAAAATGTGCCAATGGACCGCAAGCAAATTAAGGGGAGGGGGAAGCTGCTACAAAAACGCGTTTTACGGCATAGAGTCGCACAGGTGCATACAAGGCACACCTGTGCTGCTCTTTTGCAACCATGCGTGCGTTTTTTGCTGGAGGATGATGCCTGAAGAGAGCCTGAAGTTTGAGGACATGCCGCGCAGGGGGTTCTCATGGGACAAGCCAAAAGAGATTGTGGAGGGGTTTATTGAGGCGCACAGGAAAACAGTGAGCGGCTTTGGGGGAAACCCCAAAACATGCAGGAAAGTTTTTGAGGAGGCAAATTCCCCAAAGCACGTTGCGCTTTCCCTTACCGGCGAGCCTTCAATGTATCCGCACATGGGAGAGTTGTTGGAGGAATTCCATAAGAAGGGAATTTCAACTTTCCTTGTTACAAACGGCACGTATCCGTTTATGATAGGGAGGTGGAAAACCCTTCCTACGCAGCTGTATGTTTCCCTTGTGGCGCCAAACAAGGAGGTGTATTTGAAAGCAATAAGGCCGGACTCGCCGCTTTTGTGGGGGCAGTATATGAAAACGCTTGGAATGCTGCCTGAAATTGGGGAAAAAACAAGGACGGTTTTGAGGATGACCCTTACAAGGGGCGTGAATATGCAGCCAATTGATGGGTATGCGCAGCAGATTGGGATTGCAAAGCCGCACTATGTGGAGGTAAAGTCGGTTGTGTTCGTGGGAGGGGCGCGCCTGAAAGAAAGGGGGCTTTCAAAGGAAAGCATGCTGGAAATGCGGGAAATAAGGGAGTATGCAAAAGAGCTTGCAACACTTAGCGGCTATTTGTATTCGGCGGAGCACGAGCCAAGCAGGATAGCGCTTCTGTGCAGGGATGAAGGGGCATTGAAAGAAAGGATGATTGATTTTGAGAGAATTCTGGGGTGCTCCAATGGCGCTTAAGGCAATACTTTTTGATTTGGACGGGGTACTTGCGGACTCAAAAAAGAGCGCGGCAACCAACATTGTGATGAGCCTTGCGCAGCATGGGCATAAGGTAGGCATGGAAAAGGCGCTCGCACTCATGCATGGGATTACCACAAGGGGGATAATACGGGCGCTTTGCCCAAGAATATGGGAAAGGGAAATGGAAAATGTGTGCAAAAGCGTTGCACAGAACGACCCGACAGTGTGGAAAATGATAAAGAGGACAAAAATGTGCGCGCTTATGCCAAAACTGGCAAAAAAATACAAGCTTGGGATAGTTACGAACAGGAGGACTTCTGGCATCGGGGTTGCAAGGCACTTGAGGGTGGCGAAATATTTTGCAGTGATAGCGACGATAAACGTGGGAAAGCCAAAGCCGTCTTCGGAAATGCTGGAGTATGCGCTTTTGAAAATGCGCGTTAAAGGCTGCGAGGCAATATTTTTCGGGGACAATGAAATTGACATGCAGGCTGGGAAAAATGCGAAAGTGAAAAGCTTTTTAGTAAATGAGAAGACCGGGGCAAAAGAGCTGGAAAGGATGATAGGAAGGCAGGATGCGCTCATGCAAATGGGTTAATTCGCGCCTTTTATTGCTGCTTTTCCATTAGCGTAAAATACGTAAAGCGTTTTTTCAAAAAATGCGGCTTCGCCGGCTTCTGCTTCGCCCAGAGCTATTTCACAGGGGGCTTTTGCGCTTGCGTGCGCGTTCTTGTAGTAAAGGGAAAGGCTGTTGTTTTCGTATGCGAGCGTGAAATTCTCAATGGGAATTTCAACCAGCCTGCGATTGCCCTCGCCCATAAGGCACACGCTTTCTGCCGCAAGGGAAATTTTTTCAAGTGAAGAGTGCGCATCGCGCTGCTCAAATTTTTGCGCTGCGCCCTGCACCAGCATGGAGAGGGATGCGATTGAAACTGAAAGCAGTGCAAGGGAAAGGGCTGCTATTATGAGAACCTCTATTGAAAGCTGCCCTTTCAATGCCAGCACCTACGCGCACCTTCCCTCAATTGAATCGCATGTGCCGGATTTGCAGTCGCCATCAGATATGCAATAGTCGCCCGCATCCCCTTTTGAGGCTTCAATTGCCGCATCAGCCTTGCCAAATGCGGATTCTGAAGACTGCTCCACTTTATCCGATGCAGCCTGCGTTGTTTTTAGAAGCTGGCTGGAAACAAGCAGCACAAGGGCGAGTATTACTGCAAGCAAAATAAGCATTTCCGCTGAGAGTTGGCCTTTAAGGCTGCCCATGAAAGGATTTTTTATGCAAGGTATTTAACGCTTGCGTTGCGGAGGCAGGTGCGGGAAGGGGCGTTCAGGCTGAAACAAGATAATAGGATGCAAAAGCAAGCAGCAAGCCTGCAAGGAAAAGCGCGATGTTGTCCTTGCGGCTTGGGCGTATCACGTCGCGCGCTATTGTGAAAAGAAGGCACCCGCAGAAAAAGCTCACAAATGAATAGGCAACATCCTGCCCAAGCCATGCTGCAAATGCCGCGCCTGCAAAAAGTGAAAATGCAGCCAGTTCCCGCTGCAAGGGGAAAATTGACACTCTCCTCATCACGTGCGCGCCGTAAAAAGAGGAGGTGGCAACCCTAAGCGCGATTGGAAGCTGCAGGAAAAGCCATGCGCGAAACGATAGGTCAAAGCCAAAGAGCAGCAGCATGCCGAACATAAAAGAGGTGAAAAAAAAGCCAAGCAGGTGCAGCCTGCCCACCGCGTGCTTTATTTCCTTTGTGTGCAGGTTGTGGTAAAAATGCTCCTCCAGCAGGAAAAAAAGCGAAAAGCCGGCTGCAAAAAGCGCTGCGGAGGCAAAATCGCCATCCAGCGCAATGGGAAAAAGCGTGAGGATGAGCACGCCTATCAGCATGCCGGCGTTGAAATTTAGGATGCGCCTATAGTGCTTTTCAAAGCGCTGCTGCAGGCTTTCCGCTGCGTAGGCAAGAAGAGAAATGAAAAAGGCGAATGCAAGTGGAAGGGATGCGTCCATGCGCCCACGCGATTATTTTACTTGTCTTGTTTTTTCTTTGGAAGGGGGCTTGAGAAGGGCGCAAGCAGCTTGGCGGCATTTTCAAGGGACTGCTGCACTTCCTTTTCGCTCTTGGAGCCGGTGCAGATTACCTTGCCGTTCTTGAAGAGAAGCAGTGAGCTTTTGGGGTTCTTGAACTTGAAAATTGCGCCGGGAAACTGCTCGGGCTCGTATTCCACGTCGTGCAATTTGGAGGCAATTGTGTAAAGCTCAAGCTCAACGCCGAATTCCGCGCTTGCGACTATGTTCACGATTGTAAATGTTGGCTTAAAGCTCGTGGGAGGCTTATTCTTTGCATAGGGGAGCAGGAGTTTTAAGGTGCGGTCTATTGCGTGCTGCACTTCCCCCTCGCTCTTTGAGCCGGTGCATATTACCTTGCCGTTCTTGAAAACAAGAAGCGAGCTTTTGGGGTTTTGCAGCTTGAGGATTGCGCCGGGGAACTGCTCGGGCTCGTATTCCACGTTAGGGACTTTTGAGGCTATTGTGTAAAGGTCAAGCTCAATGCCAAGGCTTGCGCTTGCAACAATGTTTTCTATGTTGAATACGGGTTTTATTGTAGCTTTCTGTTTTGTTGCCAAGGCACCACCCGGTAAGCCATCCAGAATGCGAGTTTGACGGCAATATGGTTTATAAAGGGAAGGTATTTAAATATAGTGAGAAGAAAATTGGAGTTTGCGCACCATTTAGGCTAGCTTTACGTTTTTGGAGGTCATTGCATGAAGCGTTCATTGGGAAAGATGTCAAAGAAATCGCGCGTGCTTGGGATGCACCGCAAAACACTCTCCGTGGCAGCCCAGCTAAGGGAATTCAAGGTTGGAAGCCGCGTGGTGATAGACCAGCAGGCGCGCTATAGCGGCATGCCGCATCCGCGCTATCGGGGAAGGAGCGGGGTGATACTTGCAACGCGCGGAAAAGCTTACGAGGTTGAGATAAGGGACGGCAGGATGAAAAAGGTCCTTATAGTGCCGTCCGTGCATTTGGCGGCGCAAAAGGCAGGCGCGCCAAAACAGCAGGCAGCAAAGGTGAGCCAATGATAGGGAAAATGGTTACACAGCCAAAGCCCGTTTCGCTTGCGCAGGTGGAGGAGATACTTTCAAAGCGCTCTGCGGATGGGGATTTCGGGTATGAGCAGCAGAAAAGCTTTGATTATGCAAAAAGATTTGCAAAAGTGAGCGCAAGGAAAGCCGCCGAGCTCATGGGGCAGCTCCAAGAAGAATTCGGGGTGCCATACGAGGCTGCGGTGAAGATTGTTGACGTGATGCCAAAACACCCTGCGCAGCTTCGCGTGCTGCTTGCAGGCACGGTGAGTGAGGAAAAGCAGAAAAAAATGCTTGAAGTTCTTTCCAAAGTGAAGATAAAGCACGTTGAGGATGGCGCAGAAGCGGTTGTGCAGGCAGAAACGCCTGCAGAGGAAGCGCAAGTGAAGGTTGAGGAAGGCGAACAAAGCCAAAAAAAGAAAGATGCGCAAGATGGCGAAAAAGAGGGAGCTGTGGAAACAGGCGAAGTGGAGAAAAAGGTCAAGAAAGCCAAAAAAGACAAGGAGTTATAAGGAGAAAGGCGGTATGTTCAAAAGAGGCGTAATTTTTGGATGTGCGGGTGAAGCGAAATGGAAGAGTATGCGTGGGTTGTGGACTTTTTGCCAGATGGCCGTGCAAATGACCGGCTGCGCGAGCCTATCGCACAACTTGTTGGGGAACGCAACTTCACGCTTTTTGAGGCAAGCATAAAACAGGGCGCGGTTGTGCGCTTTGAGGACAGGCTCTATGTTGGAAAAGACCAGCGAGAGCACGTTGAGAAAATAAGAAGGGTGGAATTTGACGAGCTTACTGCGGCTGCAAGAAACGAGCTTAATGCGATTATAAAGAGGATAGTGCTGCATCGGGAAAAGGAATTTGTGGAATTCTTCAACAAGTGCGGCTCTATTTCAATAAGGCTGCACCAGCTGGATTTGCTGCCTGGCATTGGGAAAAAGCACCTTGAGGAAATCCTTGAGAAGCGCGAGGCTAAGCCTTTTGAAAGCTTCAAGGACATGCAGGAGGGGGTGCAGCTTTTGCCAGACCCGGTCAACCTGCTTGTAATGAGGATTGCAGAGGAGCTGCGCGGCGCGTCCAAGCATTACCTTTTTGTGAGGCTGCCAATGCAAAGGCAGCAGTTTTAGCAAGGAGGCTCTAGCCTGCTTTTTATACTTTATTTGAGCAATACATTTGCATGCCGAGGTAACTCAGCTTGGTTAGAGTGCCAGACTCATAAATGATTATTTTGTGAGTGATGAGCCCAGCAATGGGCTATGAAGAACAAAGGCAAGCTAATTGGTGGTATCTGGAAGCCGCGAGTTCAAATCTCGCCCTCGGCACTTTTTATTTTTCAAATCTCGCCACCGAGCAAATCCAGAGATTTGCGAGGCGCCTGGCTGCAAGGCCAGTGCGTC
Organism: Microcaldota archaeon; assembly: GCA_018304295.1. GTDB lineage: Archaea > Micrarchaeota > Micrarchaeia > Anstonellales > Anstonellaceae > Anstonella. The sequence goes on from JAGVWK010000011.1 coordinate 10,398, forward strand.
GGCACTTTTTATTTTTAAAATCTCGCCACCGAGCAAATCCAAATTGAGCAAAGCAAAGCTTTGTGAAAGCTGCAAGCGGCAGCTTGGTTGCGAAAGATGCCAAAACTGCTGCGCCATGGCCATGGCTTCTCTTTTATAAAGCTGCATTGAGGACTTATTTTATGGATGCGAAACAGCGCGTGGGGGAAGCCGCGGCAAAGCTTGTGGGAGATGGGCAGTGCGTGGGGCTTGGGACAGGCAGCACTGCAAAATATTTCATAGAGGCGCTTGCGCACAGGGAGAAAGAGGAGAAGCTGCTGCTCACGTGTGTTTCTACTTCAAACGCCAGCGAGGCGCTTGCAAAATCCCTTGGCTTAAAGACAGTGCCTTTTGCGCGTGTGCAGGGGATAGATTTTGCTGCGGATGGGGCTGACAAAATAGACTTGCAATTGAACCTCATAAAAGGGATGGGCGGGGCGCTTGTGCGCGAGAAGATAATTGATTATAGGGCAAAGGAGTTTGTTGTGATTGCGGATGAGGGGAAATTGTGCAAAAGGCTTTTTGGGGTCGTGCCGGTGGAGGTAATACCAATGGCTGCAAATGCCGCGTGCAAGGAGCTCTTGGGGATTGGGGCGCAGGAAGCGCTTGTGCGCATGCAGGAGGGGCGCGAATTCGTTACTGACAATTCAAACTGGATAGTGCATGCGCGGTTTAGGGAAATAAAAAACCCAAAGAAGCTTGAGATGGAAATAAATGAAATTGCAGGCGTTGTGGACAATGGGATTTTCACAAAGAATGCGAAAATGGCGATAGTGGGCAACGAAAATGGGGCAAGGGTGATAAAGCCGGTTCGCGGCTAGGGGGGTTTGTGCATGGGGCTTTCGGCATATGTTGTTGCAAATCCAAAGAAACCCGCAGCCGCAAAAGTAAAGGGCGAGGTTGAGGGGTTTTTGCGCGAGAACGGGGTTGAGGTAAGCGAAAGCGGCCGGCTTCTTGTAACAATAGGGGGGGATGGGACTATTTTGCACAATAATAGGCACTTTGACAAGGATATTTTTGCAATAGGGTCGCAAAGCAGCTTCCTGTGCCAAGCGAGGCTGGATAATTGGAGAGGAATGCTGGGAAAAATACTCAAGGGCTATAAAGTGCAGCAAAGGCTCATGCTTGCAAGCGAACTGGACGGGAAAAGGCTTCCTGATGCGCTCAATGAGGTGTGCGTAAGGAACAAAGAACATCGCATACTTGTGCTTGGGCTTGAAATTGGGCAGAGGCATTATGGGTTTCGGGCGGACGGGGTGCTTTTTGCAACCCCTACCGGCTCTCCTGCGTATTGCTATTCGTGCGGAGGGGAGGAGTTGCCGGCAGGCTCAAATGCTTATGAGGCGGTTGCGATCGCGCCTTTTAGGCGGGAATTTGCCCCCACAGTGGTGCCTGCGAGCGTGCACTGCTCCCTTGTCGTGGAATCCGAATGCGACGCGGACGTTGTTATTGACGGGCAGGAGGTTTTCCCACTTGAGCAGAAAAGCACCGTGAAAATCTGGGTGAGCGACAAAAAGGCGAAGTTTGTAATTGTGTAGGTTGCAGCAGGGAAGGCGGAGCTTATGGTATTTGTTGGAAATGCATTCCGCAAGGCGATATTTTTCGGGGAGCACTACGTAGTGCACGGCTCGGGGGCGCTTGTGGCTCCAATTGCGCCAAAAACCGTTGTGGAAATTAAAAAAGGCGGAGCCATTGAAGGCGTGGAAATAAACAGCGAGCTAGGGAATGATTTTTTTTCATCAAAAGTTGCGGGAAAAAATGCCAGCCTTGCAAATATGCGCGCGGTTTATGTGGAGTTTTTGAAAACAGGCAAGGCTGTGGAAATACCGCTTCTTGCGCGCTTTGGATGCGAAGTTTCGCAAAAGGGCACGGGCATGAGCGCGTCTTTTGCAGCAAGCTTTCTTTTGGCGCTTTGCGCTGCGCACGGGAAAAGGCTTTCAAAGGACGCGCTTTTTGGAATAGTGCAAAAAGGCGAGGAGGTTGCGCACGGGGCGGCTGCAAGCGGCATTGACGCGCGGGTTGCAATAGAGGGGAAGCCGCTTCTTTTTCGCAAGAGGTTTTCCCCTGTTTCTTATGAGTTCAAAGTTGCGAAAGTTGCGCTCCCTAGTGGCGCGCGCATGCTTGTGTGCGACACATTTGCAGGGGTGCGCTCAGGCACGCGCAGGCTCGTTGAGGAATTTGCAAAAAGCCACGGGTTGGAGGGAGAGGCTTCCGCTTCGCAGCGGGAAAGGATTGCGTCGGAATTTGAGCCGATACTGAAAAAGGCGCTTGAAAATTTGAATGCGCGAGGGAGCATTGTGGAGCTTGGCTCGTGCATGAACGCAAATCATGGGCTGCTGGCGGCGCACGGAGTTTCTTCTGTGGGGATTGAAAAATGCAGGGAGATTGCGTTTGCGCACGGGGCTTTTGGGGCAAAGCTTACAGGTGCTGGCGGGGAAGGCGGCGCAGTGCTTGTTCTTTGCGAAGAAAAGGCTGCTGCAAGGATAATTGAAGGGATGAAGGATGCGGGCTTTAAGGCAGGCGAAATCAGGATAGCGGGCAAATGAGATGCGCCTAAAGGCCGCTATCCATTGAAAATTCCTGAAGGAACTCCTCTTCCATGAAGTGGAGTTTTGCAGGGAGGATTAGGATGGCGGGCAAATCATCCGTGTGCCCGTCAAGCAGCGCTGCAAGGGAGGAGTAGATGCGCTTTTGGGAGGGCCAGCCAACGCGTGAGAGGAGCACGAAGTTTGTTGCAGGGGAAATGATGCCTTTTTTCTTTTCCTCTTCCATTTCAAGCAGCTCGCGAAGCGCCTCCTTTGGCTCAAGGTGCGCGCCATTTTCGTCCAAATCAAGAAGCAAAAGGGTGTGCAGGTTGCGCGAGAGGTTTTCTTCTATCGTGTCGTATGGGGAAGAGGGCTTGTAGTGCTCCTTCCATTTTGGGATTGTAACTATTTTGCCAAAGCGGTATGCCTGCAAGCCGCTCTCTCCAATCGCAGCGGAAAGTATTGAGGAAGCGTGCAGCACCTTGGTTGCAATGCCTTTTTTTTGCGCTGCAAGCAACAGCGAAACGTGAGTTGTTGCAATAAGGGGGTCGCCTGCGACAAGAAGGCACACTGCTGGACCGTTTTTGCACGCATCCAGTATTTCTTTTTCGCCCTCAACGTTTGCGCGTTGCAGAAGCGCTATTTTCTTGCCGCAAAGCGCTTCAAGGCGCAAAAGCGCCCCTTCGGAAAGTATGGACGTGTAGCTTTCCGCAAAAACAAAATCGCATTTTTTAAGCGCGTCAAGGGCGCGAAGCGAAATGTCTTTTTCGTCGCATATTCCCATTCCTATAAGATAAAGCATAAAACCCACTGGAAGATAGGTGCGGGAAATTATATAATTGCAGGGTGCGCAAAACAAGCCATGCAGCTTTGCGCATCGTGCATTAAAAACAGGAGGGTTTTTTGCCCGCACATTTTTTCCCGCGAGCTTGCGGCACAAATGCAGCCGAAGCTCAAGCAGGACATTTTCGGGCCGACTCCCCCGAACATTTTTGTGGGGCATAATTTTTACCCGAAAGTTTATGCCGGGCCGACTGTTGCGGTAGGGGAGGTGTTGGATTCGCCCTCTGACTGGTACGGGCTTGATTTTGGGGGGATAATGCGCCAGCGCGCAATGCAGGTGCAGGGAAAAAAACTGATGGGCTTGCAGCCAACGGGCAAAATAATAGAGCAGGTGCGCGAGAGCATAATGTCGGTAAAGCCTGTGGACGTTGAGGTGCATTTTTCAAAGGCGCCCAAGTTTGGGATGGGCTATGACGAGGTGCATTCGCCGACTGGGCCCTCTGCCGAAATTGAAAAAATGGAAATTGCGGACAATCCAAAAATACCAAAAAAAGTGGATGAGATGGTGGAGGAGGGAATTCTTGCGGCGGCGGCGGTGAGAGAGCTTGCGCATGGTGGGTTTGACAACTATTATATTACAAAATTGCTTACAGCGGGGCTGCTTGGGAAAAAGCAGGACCGCAAGCTTGTGCCCACAAAATGGGGCATTACGGCTGCGGATGACATGCTGGGAAAAATAGCAATGGAAAAGATAAGGGAAATGCCGCAGATAAGCAGCTATTATGTGTTCAGCAACGAATATTTGCACAACCATTTTGAGGTGCTCCTTATGCCCGGTGCGTGGGGATATGAGCAGTTTGAGACAATGGTGCACGGTGGCGGGCATGGGGAAATAAGCCAAGAGCATGAGCCGAATTGGGGAAGAAGCGAATACGCGGCCCGCCAAGGCGGGGGTTATTATGCTGCAAGGCTTGGGGTGTGCGAGGGGCTGCTTGGGATGCGCAGGCAGGCAAGGGCGGTGCTTTTCCGCGAAATAGGCGAGGGCTACGTGATACCCTGCGGAGTGTGGGAGGTGCGCGAGAACGCAAGGCATGCGTTCATGGGAAGCGCGCAGAAATTTTCAAGCCTGCAGGAGGCGCTTGTGGCTGTTGCGGGCAGGCTGAAAGTTCCGATTGCAAAATACGAGAGAATGAGCAGCATTTTGGCGCAAAGTAGGCTTAGCGATTTTTAATCCTTGGCGCGCAGTTTAGCGCATGGATGCAAAGGGCGTGGCGGAGGAGCTTGCTGCTGCTGCAAGGCAGGCTGGCGGGAAATCCAAGATAGCCGTGATGAGGATTGAAATAGGGGAGCTTGCGACAATTTCAGTTCCGGCGCTTGCGAGGGAGATTGCGTCCCTTTTGCCGGGAACGTCCGTTGACATAAGCGAAAAAAAAGCAAAAGTGCAATGCGAGTGCGGGTTTTGCGGCAGACCGCAAATTGGGATGCGCATGGAAAGCGGGGAGCCTGATTTTTCATGCCCAAGATGCAAAAAAAAGTACCCGCAGGCAACTGAGGGGGACTCTGTAGAGCTTAAGGACATTGGGCTTGAATGAGCCGCTTGCTGTGGGGCCGCTTGCTGCGCATAATTCGCTTTTTGCCGTTTTTTTAGCTGGAATGTTTTTTAACTATCAGGGCTATTTTTGCGCATGGCACAAATCAGGATAGCTTCCAAAATATCGCACCTTTCCTATGCAATAAGGGACATTGTAGCTGCAGCGGAAAAGGTGCAAAAAAAGGGCAAAAAGATATATTGGCTCAATATAGGGGACCCAAACAGGTTTGATTTTCGTCCGCCCCAGCACGTTCTTGATGCGATAGGGGGTGCGCTTAAAGGCGGCAAATACACTGGATACGCGCCCTCGCAGGGGGAGCCGCTTTTAAGGGAGGAAATCGCAAAAAAAGAGGGGGTGGGGGTTGAAAGCACGTTTGTAACAAACGGCTTAAGCGAGGGCATTGATTTTATTTTTGCAGCGCTTCTTGAGGCAGGGGACAACATATTGATGCCCCGCCCGGCATACCCCCTTTATGTTACAAAATCAAAAGTGCTTGGGTGCGTGGAGAATTATTACGAATGCGGCCCTGAGTGGGTGCCTGATGTTGGGGATATGAGAAGGAAAGTGAATGGCAAAACGCGCGCAATAGTTGTGATAAATCCAAACAACCCGACAGGCGCGCTTTACCCGCAAAAAGTGCTGCAAGAGATAGGGAACCTTGCGGCAGAGCATGACATACCGGTCATTGCGGACGAGATATATGACAGGCTGGTGTTTGAGGGCAAATGCGCCAACATGCGCGACGTTGTTGGAAAGGATGTAAAGCTCATAAGCGGTAACGGGATGTCAAAGAACTACTTTTACCCCGGAGCGCGCGTGGGATATCTTGCGCTGCACGGGCAGGGAATGGAACCCCTTGAAGAGGCGCTCGTGAAGCTCACAAATGCGCGCTTGTCAGTTAATTGGGAAATGCAGTTTGGGCTGCTTGCCGCAATGCAAGGCAGCATGGATTATCTTGGGCAGGGCGTGGAAAAGCTAAAAAAACGTGGCGCGCTTTTGCACAAAATGCTCAATGAGGCGCCTGGCATCTCGTGCACAAAGCCGCAGGCCGCGTTCTATGCGTTCCCGAAAGTGGAGCTTGGAGGCAGGTGGAAAGACGATTTTGCATTCGTGCACGGGCTTTTGGAGGAAACCGGAGTGCTTTGCGTTCCGGGAAGCGCTTTTGGGGCGAAAAAGGAAGAGGGATACGTAAGGCTGGTATTTTTGCCTCAGGAGGAGGAACTTCAAGAGGCGCTTATGCTCATGCAAAAATACGTTTCAAATGGCGGCAAATGTAAGAGTTTAAAATTACCATAGCTCACGACGGAGCGACTGCTGGTATCATATTTTTTGCCCTCGTTCTTTCCTCGGCGAACCAGTATGCACAGCGAAGAAGAATGGCAGGAGCTAAAAGCAGCCTTTGCCAAAACAACGGATAGAATTGCTGCACTTGAAAAGAAAGTGGCAATTTTGGAAAACGAGAACACGCAGCTCCGCAAGGAGCTGCGCAAATACAGAAATGAAAATACTCCTTCTGGTGCAATCCCTCCTTATCTAAAGGATGAGTTGCAGCATGCAACCCAAGAGCCAAAAGAGCCAATAGAACCAAAACCAAACCAGAGGAACGCAAGGGCAGCCCCTGATAGGGTGAAAAAGCACTTCTTGGAAGCCTGCCCTAGCTGCGGCGGCAGGCTGAAGAAAAAGAATCGCACATACAAAAGAACAGTCTTGCACCTCATGCCTGCACAGGTTGAAAATGTGCGGCACGAGTGCCAGGCATACTACTGCAAGAAATGCAGGAAGGAAGTTGTGCCAAAAATTGAGGGCACACTCCCAAACTGCAAATTCGATTTGACAACTGCCATTTTCATTTCATACCTGTTTGTTGCGGCAAACAACAGCATGGGCGGCATAAGAAACATGTTTCTTGACCTCTTTGGGGTTGGCATTTGCAAGGCAACGATAAGCAACACGCTGACAAGGCTCAAGGAATACCTCGGAGATGAATATGCATATTTGGAGCAGCAGGCGATTGAGGCTGCTGCAAGGCACAGGGATGAGACAGGCTGGCGCATGGATGGCAAAACATTCTGGAACTGGGTGGTTGCCACAAAAGACGCGGTAGTCTATAAGCTGGAACGCCGCCGCTGCCATAGCAATGCGCTGAAGATAGTTGGCAGAAAAGGGACAGTTGATGTTTCTGACGGCTACAGGGCATACAACAAGCTTACCGGAAGGAAGCAGCGCTGCTGGGCGCACCTCCTGCGCCTTGCAAGAAACCCAGAGCATCCTTTTGCAATTGAACAGGATATTGGGGATTACAAGAGGCTTGTGCAGGGCATAGGGAAGATTTATCACGAGGCAAAGGATGCAAAAAGAAAATTCAAGCCCTGCGCAGCGAGGAGAAAGAGGTTTGACAAGATGCTGCTTGGGCACTTGCAGTCTGTGTGCTGGCACAGCAAGAACTCAAACAAGCTCATCAATTATATTATGAATCTTGAAGGAGAATGGTTCACTTTCCTTGAGTTTGCAGAGGTTGAGCCAACAAACAACAGGGCAGAGAGGGCACTGCGCCATATTGTTGTGAAAAGGAAAATCAGCCAGCAAAGCAGGGGGGATGAGAGCATGGAGAGCTATGCCATGCAGGCATCCCTCTATATGACAGCGCACCAAAAAGGAGAAAGCTATGCGAACTACCTGCAACACGTTGTAGAAGAGAAGTTACACGCCGGCGGTAAATCTTGAACTCTTACCCATTCTAAACTTTCTTTAAATAATTTGCTGTTTAAAAGCATCCCATGAAGCCAAAGCCCCTACTCCTCGCGCTGCTGCTCCTTTGCAGCTTCGCATTTTCCTTATGGGTGCAAAACCTGCAGGTG
>JAGVWK010000012.1 GCA_018304295.1 Microcaldota archaeon
AAATGTATAACATAGTAGTGGTTTTATGCGCCTTGCCACCATTTTATGCATTGCAGTCGCGCTTTTCTCAGTTTCCATTGCAGCGTGCGCATTTGACGCGCAAAAAGCCCTTGAAGAGGTTAATGAGGGGGCGGGCTGGTACAAAAACAACCCCAACATGAGCGTTGCGAAGATGTTCCTTGGTGGGAAAAGGGCGAACATAAGCATTGACGGCGTTTCATATTATGTGCAATACAAGAACGGGAACATAACTCGGATATCCCCGGCAAGGGGGGAATTCTCCGCGCAGCTTGACTCCTGCACCGCGCTTGGGATATGGAACGGGAGCATCGGGGGAAAGGAAGCGCTCTCAAAAAAGCTCGTGAAAATAAAGGCGAACAACTTCTTTGATGGCATATTGCTTGGGATGCTTGAAAGGTTCTTGCCAAGCTAAACTCAGGGGAAGAGGTGGAACGCTTGTGTTCCCCACGCAAAACATCCGGGTAAGTCTAGGGGTTGAAACCCTTAAGGGGACATTCTGGAATGCTTGGTTCCCCTTATGGGAGGGGTGAGACCTTAGGGGGAAGATGTGGAACGCTTGTGTTCCCCCTGGTTTACCAGGGCTCTTCCTGTATGTGCGAGCGCTTATTGGACAGGCGCGCGAGCATGAAAAAGAAGTCAGAAAGCCGGTTGAGGTATATCACGACTTCCTCGTTTATTTTCTCGCAGCGCGAAAGCGAAACAGCCTTTCTCTCTGCGCGGCGGCATACTGAGCGGCATATGTGCAGATAGCAGGAGTCCTTGCTGCCTGTTGGAAGTATGAAGGTTGTGAGGGGCTTTAGCTCTTCCTCTATTTTGTCTATTGCGGCTTCAAGCTCCTGCGAGTGCGAAGGGGTGATGCGGCTCACGGGCTTTGGGGTTTTGGAGTCTGGAGGGGTTGCAAGGTCGCCGCCCACCACAAACAGGTTTTTTTGCACTGTTTTCAGAAGCTCCTTTATTTCGCCATCCACTGAGCAGGTGCGCGCAAGCCCCACAAATGCGTTAAGCTCGTCCACTTCCCCATAAGCCGCAACGCGCAGGTTGTCTTTTGGCACAAGCTGCCCTGAGAAAAGCGCTGTTTCGCCCTTGTCGCCTTTTTTTGTGTAAATCTTCATGGGTGTATTGGAAAGGGGGGAAATATAAGTTTTGCGCAGGTTTTTGCGCAGTGGGAAGGGCGGGCACCAAAGGGACGTTTGACGAAGGGATATTGCGCACTTTTATAATTGTTTTTCGCGCATATGCGTTGCAAAGGTGAGTCAGCATGCCAAAAGTTACCATTAAAAAAGACAATATTTCTGTTGAAGTGCCTGCGGGAACGCCGCTTATGAAAGTGTGCGATGACAGCGGCGCGTCCATACTTTTTGCGTGCCGCTCCGGAAGCTGCCTCTCCTGCCTTGTTACAATTGAGAGCGGGCTTGAGAACCTCTCCCCGCCAACAGAAGTTGAGCAGGTAACGCTCTCCTCCTTTGGATGCCAGCCAAACCAGAGGCTTGCATGCCAAGCTACCGTGAATGGGGACGTTGTTATAGAGTAGGCGGTTTTGGGCTTGTTTTCTTCCTTAGCGCAAGCAGGCGCAAATCCATATAAAATAGTGGGAGAAATACTAATTAGGTAAGATTTATGCTTGTGGAAGCAATAGCATCGGCAAATGGAACTGCCAAGGCGTCGGGAGCTGTGGCGCTCGCAAGCACAGGCAGCAATGGCATGCAAGTTCGGGGCAAGGGAATTATTGAAACCCCGGCTGAGCTGAGAAGTTACAGAATACGGCGTCTGGTACAAAAGGTCTATGAGATGGCGCAGGAAGCAAACAACAATGGCATTGGAATGGGGCAGAGGGAAAAACACGAAGTTGTTAATGCATTGATGCTTCTGGTAGAGGGCAACAGGCAGCCATACGAAGGGCTCTCTTCGGTGGAATCTTTTGCACTTTGCCGCATGTGCATAGGGAGGAATGGGTTCGGAGAATGGAGAATTTATTGCGACCAAATGAAGAAAGGCCCGCAGTTTATTGATGCGCTGGATGCCATTATAGCAGGACTTGATGAGAACGGCAAAAACAAAGCTAGAAAAGTTGTTTTTGGAAAAGACATGTGTGCAAGCCACGACCAGCACGAGGAGATGCGTGAAGCTAGGCTGTTAGGGCTGCACAGTGGCGCGGGTGTCGGGGAGGGTACAGGCATATTTTAAGCCGGCGCGCCTGATGCGATGCGGGTTGGCGCAAACGCGCAATGTGCCCACTCTGCTTTTTATTCTTTAACTGCGCTAATTTTTGCATGTACGACCTTGCAATAATAGGGGGCGGCGTGAGCGGCTTTGGGGCTGCCATGTATGCCGGAAGATTTGAGCTAAGCACCGTGCTTTTTGCAGAGCAGCGCGGAGGCACAATCGTTACTACGGAAGACGTTGCGAATTATCCGGGATTCAAGCTCATTACAGGATACGACCTTGCGCAAAAAATAGAGGAGCATGCGCTGGAATACAAGGTGGAAGTGCGCGATGAGAAGGTGGTTGAAATAAAAAGGGAGGCGGACGGGACTTTTTCCCTTAAGGGCACAAGCACAGGAGCGCAGGCAAAAACAGTGATACTTGCAACTGGAACGGAATGGAGGAAATTGGGCGCGCCGGGAGAAAAGGAATATGCGAACAAGGGAGTGCACTATTGCGCGCTTTGCGACGGCGCATTTTACAAGGGAAAAGTGATAGGCGTTATAGGCGGAAGCGACTCTGCAACAAAAGAATCCCTTCTCCTTGCAACCTATGGGAGCAAGGTGTACATTTTTGTAAGGGGGGAGAAGCTGCGCGCAGAGCCAATTAACCTTACGCGCGCGCTCAATAATCCGAAGATAGAAATAGTTACAGGCATGCAGGTAAAGGAGATAAAAGGGGAGAATGGGAAAATGAAAAGCGTTGTGCTTTCCAAGCCCCTCAATGGGAAAAGCGAGCTTGCCCTTGACGCGCTCTTTGTGGAAATAGGGCACAATGCTCTTTCAGGGCTTGCAAAGCAGGCGGGCGTGGAGCTTAACGAGAAAGGGGAAGTGAAAATAGACAGAAACTGCCAGACAAACGTTCCGGGCTTTTATGCGGTAGGGGACGTTGCGGACACGGAGTTCAAGCAGGCAATTACGGGTGTTGCGGAAGGCGTGATTGCGGCTTATTCCGCCTACAAGCATTTGGGGAAGTAAAATGCTACTTGAAAAGGATAAGGCGCAGGGGAAAAAGCCCGATTACATCGGGGCAGCCTATTTTGGGATTGCGGCGCTTTACTGCTTTTACGCATTGCTGGCAGGGGAAAGGTATGTGCCCGCATTTGTTGTTGCGCCGATTTTTTACATGCTTGTTGTTGGGGCCGCTCTTTCAGCAGGTATCTCTTTTTATAGGTTTTTTCATTCGTTTGGAAAAGGCGTGGATGCCGCAACAAGAAAGACAGAGGAAGCGGTCAGGGCAATTGGGGCGGCGGTTCTCATGCTGTGCATCGTCGTTGTTTCATACAATGTTGTTGATGCCGCCCAGAGGAAAGAGTTTTTTGGCGTTGGAGGGGCAGCATTGGCAATTTTCTCCATCCTCATATATGCAATGCAGGCAGTGCGCGCAGGAAAAGGGAAACGAGGCAGCTTTGTTGGAAAGATGCAGCAGCATATGTGGAAGGTCGCGGTTGTGCCCGCAGTTGTGATGGCGGTTTTGTCCCTAGTTTTGCTGGTTTTGGTGCCTACTGGAGGTGAAGCAGGCAAGGCACCGGCTGACGCGGTTGCAATGAGATTTGCGGGATGGTGGACGGTTTGGTGGGTTGGAAGCGGCATTCTGCTCAAAAAAGACATATTCACGGCTTCTTATGTTGCTGCTGCAACAGTGCTGGCGGCTGCGAGCCTGCTCTTTTTTTACATGGTTACAAGCTTTGCCTCAAACTCACAACTTATAATTTCCGGGATTGCACTAGTGTATGGCGCGCTTGCGTATCTTGAGTATCGTGGAGAATTTGACTAGAGAAGCGCCTTTTTTATTTCTTCAATGGGCGCATCTGTGCGAAAGCCGGTAGGAAGGAAATGCGTCCTTGAAAAACAAAAGCCTTTTTGCGCAAGCGAATTCTGGAGCGCCTCAAGGGAATGCGCCCCTATTTTTAGCTTTTTGCAAAGCGCGTGCGCGTCGTAGTAAAATGGGGGGAGGGAAAGCTCGCTTTCCACTGTGCACAGGATTTTTTGCAGTTGCGCCTGCTGCAGGTATGGGCGTGCGGGAAGCAGCTGCAGCATTTTTTGCACGTGCCCTTTTTCCCATAAGGGGCCAAGCCACATGGGGCCCGAATGCAAAAGAATTGTGCCGCATGCGCACGTTTTTTTTGTTGGGAATTTTGCCCATTCCCGGTAAAGGCATTTTGGGCAATAGCTCACATACCCAAGCGTTTTTATTGAGGAAACTGCAAAAGCCGCGCCCTTTTGCACGCGCAGGAGAACCTTTACGTAATGGCGGTGGGAAAAGGAAAAGAGCGGGGAAATTCCGTACTCAAAATCAGCCGCAGTGCGGGCAATTTTGCTTATCAGTATCCTTATTGCGTTCTCGTGGCAGAACTCGCAGTTAAGTGGGGAGCATTGGTATATTTTGTAGCAGGCATCCGAATGCGCGCCGCAAAGAACCGCAGTATCTGTTGCGGTTGCGCTTAAGTATGCGGATTTTGAATATGCATTTGAGAAAGAGGCGAATGCAGGGTGCAAATAAGGCGCAGGGGTGCCAAATGGGTCTATTTCAAGAAAATCAGATGGGCGCTTTGCAAGGAAAGTTTCCATGCGGCTTTTGTATGCGCGGGAATTTTTCAGCTTGTTTAGCGCGATGTTTTTCTTGCAGGCATCCGCTGCAGGAAGCGACCAGTCCACAAGGGAAAGTTTGGAGATGTTTTTATTCTCAAGTTTGTAGCGGATTCCCCGCGCCCCGCTTGCGGCAAAGCAGTCGCAAAGGGAGAGTTTTTTTTCGGGGAGGGCGCCTATTGAGAGGGAAAAGATGTCGCGGCAAAGCTGCATGTGGGGGTTGAAGAAGACCCCGGCAGGCATTTGTATTTTTGCAAGCCCCTCTTTTATCCCGCCCTTTGTTCCCATGGGAAAAATGGGTGCGCAAAACTTCATAAAGCAAGCATGCAAAAACAATGCATGAAAGTTTCCTCTTCCATTATTTCAGGCGGATTTGTTGCCCCTCCTTCAAAGGCGGCTTCACAAAGAGCAATAATATGCGCGTGCCTTTCTGCTGGGGGAAGCCTAGTTAAAAACTTCTCGCAGTGCGCGGACGTGCTTGATACTGTTGCTGCGTGCAGCACCCTTGGGGCTGCGCTTGCGCTGCACGGGAAGGATTTGCAGGTTGCGGGAGGAGGGTTTTTTGCGCCAAGGGAGGAAATAAACTGCGGGGAAAGCGCGGCGACGCTGAAAATGCTGCTTCCCATAATGGGGCTTTTTGGGCAGGAGGTTACCCTTGGAGGGGGAGCCAACCTCAAAAAAAGGCACATGGGGCACATTGAAGAGGCGCTCTCAAAGCTTGGAATGAGGGCAAAAACAAGCGGGTTTGCGCCAATCACTGTTTCCGGAGCACTTGATTTTGAGCGCGCAAGCATGCCGCCAAACATTGGCACGCAGTTCTTGTCAGGCCTGCTCATGGGAATGCCGCTTATGGAGCATGATTGCTTCCTTGAAATGCCAAAAGCCCCTTATGCAAAGGAGAATTTGCGCCTCACATTGCGCATTATGGAGAAATTTTCAGTGCAGGCAAAGGCAAGCGAAGAGATGGATGTTGTTTTCTGCCCTGCCCCGCAGCAATACGTTGGATGCGAATATGAGGTGGCAGGGGATTTTGCGCTAAGCGCATACCTACTTGGCGCAGGGGCGATAAACGGCAAGGTGAAGGCGCATGGGCTTGACGTGCAAATGCCCAGTGCAGACAGGCGCATATGCGAAATATTGCAGCAAATGGGCACGTTCATGATAATTGATGAGGAGGAAAAAAGCGTAACAGCAAGCGCAGGGGAGCTTACGGGCATCGGAGTGGATGCTTCTGATATTGGGGGGCTTGTGCCGCTTTTGGCAGTGCTTGGATGTTTTGCGCACGGAAGCACCGTGATAAAAAACGTGGGCAGGATGAGAAGAAGGGAGCCGGACAGGGTTGCGTGCATTGCAAAAAACCTGCGTCTCATGGGAGGGATTGTTGAGGAGGACGAGGACCTGCTCACAATAAGGCAGAGCAGCCTTGTTGGCGCAAAGGTGCATGCAGAGGGGGACAACAAGGTCGCAATGGCGCTTGCGGTTGCAGCGCTTGGGGCAAAGGGAGAGACTGGAATAGCGGGGGGCGAATGCATTGCAAAGGGCTATCCGAACTTCTTTTCGGATTTGGAAAAAATAGGCGGGCAGGTGCAAAAATAGCCATGCGGCTGCGCCAATGTTATTTTTTCAGCCTGAAGGCGTCAAGAAGGCCGTGCGCATAGTTTATTGCGCCAAATGCGGTTACATAGTCCTTCTTTTGCAGGAAATATTTTGTGTCTTCGCAGTATTTTCGCGCCAAGGAAAGCGCATGGGAGTTTTGCGCTGTTTTTTTCACTTGCACAATGTTTGCGTTAAATTGCACTATGTCCGAGAGCACCCGCTTTTCCTGCTCTTTTTCCCATAGGGATGAGTACTGCCTTGGCTTGGATCCCATGGCAGGCAGATGGATGCAAGCTTTTTATATATATGTTGGCAAATGAACTTACTAACGCTTAAAGGTGAATATTTGGGTTCTAGACCAAGGAAATGGAAAAAGAAAGGCAGGATGCGCTGGAAATGGGTAAAGAAAAGGCGCAAACGCCTCAAGAGAAAGATTAAGAGAAGGGTTGGCGAGCTGTAAGAAAGGGCTTTGGGGCTCTCCCTTGTTTTGCATGCGAGTGCAAATTGCAGGCAGCGCGAGCATTGCAGGATGCATTGTGCTGCGCAAGCGTTCCTTGCAGCAGTGTGTTGTGCAAGCTTTGCAGCATTATTTTACAGTTGCTTTGCAGGCGCACGCAAATTCCAAGGCAGTGCAATCGCACATCCTTGCTGGCTTGGCTGCTCTGCCACTTTGGGGCTATCCGCTTCTTTCCTGATAGCGGGCGCGCCCTTCCACTTTTTTCATCAGGGAGAGCACTGCAGGCGAGCCGGAGCGGCAAAGGTAGGAGCGCACAAAGTATGCGCCCTTTTTCCCAAGGGAGTTTTTCATTGTGAGCAAGTCCACTGCCTTGTGCTCATCGTCCGAACTCACAAAGCCAAGCCCAAAGTCTATCACTGCAATGCCTTTTTTCGTTCCCATGAGGTTCGCTGGGGTGAAGTCCCCGTGTATGATGCTTGAGGAGTGCAATCGCGCAAGCATTTTTGCAAAGGATTTTGCGTGCGCATGCGTTATTTTCCTGCCTGCGAAAGTCTTTCCGCCTAATTTTTCCATTGTGATTGAAAATTCCCCCACTGCATATACAAGGGGGCAGGGAACGGATGCATCCTTTGCCCGCCCAAGAAGGCGCGCCTCTGCTTTTGTGCGCATCCTGCGAATTTTTATGTCAAGGGAGGCGGGGCGGTATTTTTTTGCAGGGCGGATTTTAATGAGGGCAGGCATTGAACAAAAATTTGTTGCATAGAGCCTTGCTTCTGCGCCTTTGGAAAAAATAGCTGATGGATTTGGAGTGGAGTCCATGAACGCACTTTAGAAAGTAACTATTGAGGAGCCCAAAAAGCACACAATAAAGGCAAAAAGCCACACCCTCCAGTCCCATGCAATCACCTTGCTGCCGTCAAGGGGGAAAACCGGCAGGAGGTTAAAGAGCGCAAGAAAGATGTTCACCTGCGCGCCTATGAAAAATACCGCCGAGAGGGATTCCAGCGGGGAGAGAAGGTAAAGCGCGATGAAAATGGCGCAAAGCGCAACGTTTGTGGCAGGGCCTGCCAATGAAATTATGCCGTTTTGCTTGAGGGAGATTTGCCCCCTGTAGGCGAATATGTAGACTGCGCCGGGCGCAAGTATCATCGGAAGCCTAAAGCCGAAAAACTGCGGCACAATCGCAAGCGCAAGCATTAGCACCAAGCCCGCGGGCCACGCGCGAAAGCGCGCGCGCGCGCCGTATTTTACGGCAAAAAACTTATGCGCAAGCTCGTGCAGCACAAAGCCGCTTCCCACCGTGAAGGTGAAAATGAGCATAAGAAAGACGAAATGCCCCGCATCCACGCTTATTCCCCCCTGCGCAAAGCTCAACGAAAGCGCTATTGCCACGATGGATACGAATATGTGCACTGCCTCGTCCATGTCAATTTGGAATTTTGCCATTTATGCGCACCCTAAAGGACCTTCAGGTCGTTTTGCGTTATGCACACGCGTGCAGGGGAGAGGATTCCGCTGTAGGAATCAATTGTTGCCTCTATTTCAGGCCCCCCATCAAGCGCAATGCGTATCTTTTTTCCGATATGCCCCTGCTCAAGGGCGGTTGCGTGCTTTGCGATAAAGCCCGCTATTTTGGAGGCGTTCCCTGCCACAACCACCACGCGGTCTCCATTTTTCACGCCGCGCACGTGCACGCATGCAAAAGGCATTATTATGGAAATGCCAAGGCTTGCTGCAAGCATTTTTGCAAGCAGCCCGAGGGTTGCCTCCGCAAGGAGCGCATACGCAAGAAGCGAAAGCGCGCTGCACCCAAGCAATGAGCGGAAAAATATCCCAAGTTTCATGTTATCACGCCCGGACAATGGAATTTAGCGGAACATGGAATCGTGGGAGCCTTTTGCAAACCTCTTTATGCGCTCCACGTATTCCTTTGAGATTGAGGGCTTTATGTGCGTCAAAGCCTCATCAAAGTCCGCAGTTGAAACGCCCTCTGCCTCCTTGCGTATGGCAACCATGCCTGCCTCACGGCACGCGTTCTCTATGTCCGCGCCCGTGTATCCTTCGGTTTTTGCAGCCAGGTCCCCAAAGGAAACGCCTTTTAAAAGGGGCATTTTCTTTGCGTGTATCTTGAAAATCTCCTCCCGCGTTTTCTCATCCGGCGGAGGGATTTCAATTATTTTGTCAAACCTGCCGGGGCGAAGCAATGCGGGGTCAAGCATTTCAGGGCGGTTTGTTGCCGCAAGCACGAGAATGCTTTTCAGGTCCGTGAGCCCGTCCATTTCTATAAGAAGGCCGTTCACTATGTCCTCGTGTATCACTGAGGGGTTGTCCGTTGTGCGCGCCCTGCCAACCGTATCTATTTCATCTATGAAAATAACGCAGGGGGCAGATATGCGCGCGCGGCGGAAAAGCTCGCGAGTAAGGCGCGCGGATTCGCCCACGTGCCGATGCAAAAGCTCCGAGCCCTTTATTGAGATGAAGTTTGCTTCCGCTTCTGTTGCGACCGCCTTTGCAAGCATTGTCTTTCCAACGCCGGGCAAGCCGACAAGCAGAATCCCTTTTACCGGGCGGATGCCCATCTTAGTGAAAGTTTCGGGCTTTTTAAGGGGCAAATCCACTGCCTCCTTGAGTTCCTTTTTCACGGGCTCAAAGCCGCCTATGTCAAGCCAGCGCACGTTGGGCCGCTCCACAAACACTTCGCGCAGGGCGGAGGGGTGGATTTCGCGCAGGGCGCTGTAGAAATCGTCGGCAGTAACGCGCATCTTGTCAAGTATTTCCGGCGGGATGAACTCCTGCTCCAAATCTATTTCAGGCAATATCCTGCGCAGGCATTTCATTGCAGCCTCCTTTGCAAGCGAAGAGAGGTCTGCGCCGGTGTAGCCGTGCGTTATGTTGGCAAGCTCGTCAAGCGAAACGTCCTTTTCAAGAGGCATGCCGCGCAGGTGTATAAGGAGTATTTCCTTGCGCGCATTGCGGTCCGGCACGCCTATTTCTATTTCCCTGTCAAAGCGCCCGGGGCGGCGCAGTGCCGGGTCTATGCTGTTCTCCCTGTTCGTCGCGCCGATAACTATTACCTGCCCCCTTCCCTTAAGGCCGTCCATAAGGGTGAGAAGCTGGGACACCATGCGCCTTTCCACTTCACCCGTTACCTCTTCGCGCTTTGGGGCGATTGCGTCTATCTCGTCCATGAATATTATCGTTGGGGCGTTGTCTTCGGCGTCCTTGAAAAGCTGGCGCAGGCGCTCTTCGGACTCGCCCACGAACTTGGAAACAAGCTCGGGGCCGCCTATGTGTATGAAGTTTGCCTCGCTTTCGGATGCGACAGCGCGCGCAAGAAGGGTTTTTCCGGTTCCGGGCGGGCCGTGTATGAGAACGCCCTTGGGTGCCTCTATCCCTAGCCTTTCAAAAAGCTCGGGGTGGCGCATGGGAAGCTCCACCATTTCGCGCACCTTTTGCGTTGCATCCTTCATGCCGCCTATGTCTTCGTAGGAGATGGGAGCCACGACCCCGGGAGTCTCCTTTATTGGCTCGTCCTTTATCACAACTTCCGTGCTTTCGCTCACAAGCACTATTCCCTGCGGCTGCACTATTGCCGCCACCAATGGGAAAGAGGTCCCAAATACGCCTATGAAAATCGTGTCTCCTCGGCTTATTGCCCTTCCCACAAGCCGCTTTTTCACAAACTGGTCAAAGCCCGGGGAATGGGGATATTTGCTGCTTTGGGTCGGGGCAAGCACTATCTTTTTTGCGTCCTTTAACTCGGCTTTCCTTACTGTTACCTTGTCGTTAAGCGCGACCTTGCAGTTAAGCCTCAGGTAGCCGTCCATGCGTATAAGCCCAAGCCCCTCGTCCTGTGGCTGCGCCTGCCACACAAGGGCGGCTGTTGAGCGCTTGCCCTTTATCTCAACTATGTCGCCGGTATTTACCCCAAGTTCCATCCTAGACTTGGAATCTATGCGCACAAGCCACCTGCCAACGTCGTTTGGCAGGGGCTCTGCAACCTTAAGCTCGGTAGTTTTGCTCATAAAAGCACCCCTGTTTCCCATTGGGTAAAACGGCGTTAGAGTTTAAAAATGGGGCTGGTTTAAAAGGGTTTTTTCAGAGTCAAGTCACATCATCAACGCGTGAGCTCAGAAATTGTGCGACTCATCACTGCAAGGGATATGCGCGGGGATCTTTATTTTCCTTTGCCTATGCAAAAGATTGTTGCGCCGCATTCGCCTTTTTCCCCAAGCTCCCTGTTCACATAATCAAGCAGCATTTTCCTTATGCGCTCAAATTCTTCTTTTGAAACCTGCTGGTTGAGCACCGCGTAGTTGAGCGCCTTTGCATTGAAGCAGAAAATCGCGTTCTGCACGTTTTCGCAGTTGTGGCAGAAGTATGCGTTGCTTGAGGAGTAGGTGCTGTCAACCTCAAAGGAATTCTTAAGCTTCGTGGAGTCAAAGCAGTTTATGCAAAAGGCGGAATGCAGCATGCGCAAATAGCCGCCGAAAATGTATTCGGACTCTATTGCCGCGGAGGCGTAGGCTGAGGTTTTGGAATTTGTGCTGTCCCAGCATTTGTATATGTTGGAGCCCGTGAAAACGTCAGGAGTGTCAGTGCAATTTATGTTCTGCCCGTCAATGAACTCAACTGCAAAATATGCGATTTTTGAGGCGCGCAACGCGGTTTGCTGCAAAGAGGGCTGCTCGTTTTGCGCAATTGAAATTTGCATTTGCGCGCACTTTTTGCTCTCTTCAAGGGAAACAAGGCGGTCTGCGGGTATGTCGCGCATTGTAGGAAGGCCCACCTTGTAGCTGGGGTTGCCAAACGCGCCCTTCACTTTTTTTATGGGAAGCACGCGCTTGAGCATTCCGGCCCCGTATTTGCGTATATCGTGGTGCTCGTGCCCCAGCACTATGCGGCAGGTGGAGCGAAAGCCCTCCTCCACTTTTGACGGCACCGGCGAGTCGTATGCGAGCGTTTCCTCCGGCACATCCTTTTTTTCCCTGCCCATGAATGCAATGTCGGCAAGGGAGAAAAGCCGCTTGTTTTTCCGCAGCGCCTGTGCCATTTCCGCAAGGAGCTTTTTCTTCAGCGTGAGGAATTTATCCTGCGCCAATTCAAGGTTCCCTATCACGTTTTTCTTTGAGCGCAGGTTGAATGCGAAAATGCAATTCTGGCACCCTATGCAGTTTATTGCATAGTACATGTCGCTTATGTTTGCGCAGGAATATTCCTCAAAGCAGCGGTTCGCGTCTATCCCTTCGCACGAGCGAATTGTGAATTTGCATTTTGGGTGTGGTCCCATGCCAAAGACGTTTTCCGCCTCGCGCACTTGTGAGAGGTATGCGCCATTTTTTACGTGGAAAACATTGTGGGAGAAATGCACGTTTGAGCAGTCCACGCAGTTGTCCACTTCGCTTACTGAGAAATTCCCTCCGAAAACCTTGTTACCGCAATATACGGCGCGCTCCGCGGCTGCCGCAAAAAGCGAATCAACGTCCTTTATCTCGTTTATGTTAAGTGGCGCGAACTTCAGGCTTGCAATTTCTTCCTGCGACACGTATTTTGCGTCCTGAGGGTAATATGGGTGGGATACGACTACCCCCTTGCCTGAAAGTGCGGATGCGTGCACCTGGAAGGGCATCATCATTTCCTTTAAGTAAGGCTCAAAGTCGTGCAATTTTCCTATTCCGCTGCCAAAAAGCACGCGGCAGGTGGAATCAAAGGCTGTTTGCAAGTCCATGGAGTTATGCGGCTAAACTCATATAATAAAGATGTTACTGGAATTTGACCGAAAAGAAAGAAAAATGATGGAAAAATATAAAAAGCGGTTAAAAAAAATGGAAAGCATTAAGTATGTGCAGGGGGAAAGGA
Organism: Microcaldota archaeon; assembly: GCA_018304295.1. Taxonomy (GTDB): domain Archaea; phylum Micrarchaeota; class Micrarchaeia; order Anstonellales; family Anstonellaceae; genus Anstonella. Next base: position 12,724 of record JAGVWK010000012.1, read on the forward strand.
ACGCATGGAAAAAGTAAGGCTGGATGCGATAGACCGCAAAATACTTGCTGAGCTTGACAAAAACTGCCGCATCCCAAATTCCCTTTTGGCGAAAAAAGTGCGCCGCTCAAGGGAGGCTGTGAAATACCGCATCGGGCAGCTGCAAAAAAAGGGGGTTATAGAGAAATTCATCACGTCCACAAACCCCAACAAATTCGGATATTACATGTTCAAAGTGTATTTGAAGCTTGAGAATTTGCCAAAGGAGAGGGAAAGATTCTTCTCTGAGCTTCGCAGCAGCCATGACATATACTGGATGGGCATTTGCGACGGGGCATTTGACTGCATATTTGCGATACTCTCGCGCGACATCACAGGTTATTATGAGAAAATAAACGCGCTTCTTTCAAAATGGCGCCACCTTATTGTGAGCAAGGTGCTTGGGACAATGGTGGACACAAAGCAGTACAACAAGAAGTTCTTCACAAATAGCGCAGAGGGCAGCTTTGTTACGTTTGCGGGGAACGTTGCGGAGAACAAGGCGGATGCGCTGGATGAGAGGATATTGGACGTGCTTGTAAACGATGCAAGGATACCTATAAGCGAGCTTGCAAGAAAGGTTGGAAGCGGCATGGAGGCAGTAAGGCGGCGGATGAAGAGGATGGAGGAGGCGGGGGTGATACTGCAATACCGCATTGCGGTTGATTTCAACAAGCTTGGGCTGGAATTCTTCAAGGCGATAATATATTTAAAGACGCTTTCAAAAAAAGACGAGGCTGCGCTTGGGGAGTGGATGCGCCAGCACCCGAAGTCGCTTTATTACATAAGAAGCATTGCACCCTGGGACGTGGAATTTGAGTTTGCGGTTGAGAATTACCAAGAGTTCAATGCAATAATAAACGAGATGAGGGGGCGCTTCCCCCACGTTGTGGGCAACTGCGAGCACGTTATATTCATAGAGGAAAAATGGATGCCGGGGTATTTGGAAAATGCGCAAAAATAGCTACTTTTTTGCCAGGCTTATTTTCCTGCTGCGCCCTTCCCTGCCCCCTGTTTCCTCAGTGTGGATGAGCCCCATTTTCTCCAGATTGTCAAGGTGGTTGCGTATTGTGCGCTCGCTCACTTTTGGGAAGCAGGAGTAAAGCTCGCCGCTTAGGAGGGGCTTTTTCCTAAGGGCATCTATTATTTGCGCGCCCATTTCATCCAGCTGCATCTCTTTTCTTGCCAAAAAGCCCACTGAGGAGACGCTTTCGTTCTTTACTTTTTGCACGTGCGTTATTTCAACGCGAGGGGAGTTTTGCCGCTCCGCCTCCCGTCCTGCGCGCCAAAGAACATTAAGCGCGAGGCGCGCATCCCCGTTGTTTTTTGCTCCCACTGCGGCGCAAAGGGAGATGACCTCAGGGCCGAGCGCGTCGGGGAAAAATGCCGCGTTTGCGCGCGAGAGCAGTATGCCCTTGAGCTCGCTTATGCCATAGCTTGGGAACTCCACCACGCACTGCGCAAGGGAGGAGCGCACCCTGCTGTCAAGCTTTGAGAGGAGATTCCTGTCGTTTGTAATCCCAACAATGCCAAGCTTTATCCCGTGCACCTCATACGCGCGCGCAAGGTCGTAAAGAACGCGCTCCTCGTCGTACTGGGATGCAAGCAGCCGGTCTATCTCGTCAAGAACTATTATGGGCATTATGCCAGTGTTTTTTGCGATTGAAACGATCCTTGAGAGCGCTTCATCCGCCGCAATTCCCCTTCTTGGCATCATTTCCCCGAATGCAAAGAGGATGGAGGAAAAAATCCCAAAGCGCGTTGGAACCTCCCAGCAATTCACGTATATTGAAAGGGGCTTGCTTGAGTATTCGCACAGTTGCTTGAGCACGAACTTTGCGCTGCTTGTCTTGCCGCTTCCGGGCGGGCCGTATATTATGATGTTTTCCGGCTGGCGGTTTTCGGATGCGGGGCGCAAGGCGTGCGCAAGGGAGGAGAGCTGCGCGTCGCGGAATTCCATCTCCACAGGCAGGTAGTCCGGCTGGAGCGCAGCCTCGTATTTGAAAATGCGGCTTTCTGCGGAGTGTGAAAATAGCCTCATGGTGCAGTATTAAGGGAGAGAAATTATAATGTTTGGGTGGGAAAGCCGGCTCGTATATTGGTAAAAACATGGGAAGCATGCGCTCAAAACTTGGCGGGATAAAAATGCCTGCGCTTTCGTACTGGCAGCCGCGCAGCTTTGGGATTGCCAGCACAAGCGGGCTGCGGTTCCTTTTTTCCCCCATTGCAAAGGGGAAAAGCGCTGCAAGCTCTCCAATGGTGCGCTTTCGCGCCTTTAATGCGCTTGATTCGTTAATTACTGCGGCGCTTACGATAATGGTGCCGCTTTCCCTTGCAAGCAGGGGCGTTGAGCTTGTTGCAATAGGCGGCGTCGTTGCGCTTCTTCCGGTTGTATTCACGCTCTCAAGGCTGCTTTTTGCATCAGTGGCGGATGGGATAGGCACCCGCCCTTTTTTTGTTTTCAATGCGGCTGCAAATGCCGCCGCGTCGCTTCTTTACATGAATGCAAGCTCTGCCGCAACGTATGTTTCAGGCAGGTTCCTTGAGGGGCTGCGCGGAGGGGCGATATGGTCCGTTAACCGCGTTGAGGCGCTTGCGCTTACAAAGGAAAGGAGGGTGGAGAACGAATACGCAAAACTTACTGCGATACGCGTCCTTATGTTTGCAATTGGCACACTTGCTGCCGGGTACATTGTGCTTAAGGCTGGTTTTGAAGTGGGATTTTTCATGCTTGCGCTTGTTTCACTCTGCGCGCTTGCGCTAAGCTTTACAATAGGGAGCGGCGCGCTGCGCAATGAGCCCTTGCAGTTCATTCTCTCGCGCCTTGATTTTAGGAAAAAAGGCAAGGAGGTTTGGAAGGTCGCAGGAGTGATGCTTGTTGGGATGCCTGCAACTTCGCTTCCGCTTAATTTGCTGCTGCCCATTTACCTGCACACTGTCGGGTTTGGGTATGGGGAGATAGGTGTTGCGCTTGCGTTTTATTACCTTGCGGCTGCGCTGGTGGTGCCGGTTGCGCTGCGCTTTGAGAAATCCCTTGGGAAAATATCAGTGTATTGCGGCGCCTTTTATGCGCTTGGGGCATTGCTTTTGCCTTTTCTTACGGACATGATTTACGTGCCAATACTGCTCATGGCACTTGGGGACGGGCTTGGCTCAATAATTTGGGAGGGGCTTATTGCAAAAGGGGCGCACGGCAGCAAAAATCAGGCAACGGACGTTGGGTTCATGCACGTGCCTGCGCACGTATTCACCACAATAATGCTTGCGCTTGCAGGCGGGATTGCGCAGTTTTATGGGTTTGCGGCCGCATTTGCAATGTGCGGGATGCTTATGCTTGGGTACGGGTTATTGGCAAGAAGGATGCTTGAGTAGCCAGTTAAAGTTAAGAAATAAGCACGTGCATTGCAAGTTGGGAGGGGCGCACAATGGAGGTTGCGCTTTGGAGGAAATTAGATGCCACGCTGCGTTGCAGATTTGCACATTCACTCAAAGTATTCGCGGGCAACAAGCCCGAATATGGATTTGGAAGGCTTAAGCGAGTGGGGCAAAATAAAGGGGATAGACGTAATAGGGACAGGGGACTTTACGCACCCAAAGTGGATTGAGGAGCTTAAGGCAAAGGCGATAGAAGAGGATACCGGGCTTCTTCTGTACAATGGGCAGCATTTCATGCTTACTGTGGAGCTCTCAAGCATTTATACCGACAAGGGAAAGGGCAGGAGGATACATCAGGTAGTGCTTGCGCCCTGTATTGAGGTTGCGCAGCAGATTAATGAGAGGCTAAAGAAAAAAGGGGCGAACCTTGCGTCTGATGGAAGGCCCATAATGGGTATTTCCGCACCTGAAATTGTGGAGATTGTAATGGAAGTGTCGCCCAAGTGCATGGTGATACCCGCGCACGCATGGACGCCTTGGTTTTCTGTTTTTGGGTCCAAAAGCGGGTTTGACAGCGTGAAAGAGTGCTATGGGGATATGGAAAAGCACATACACGCGCTTGAGACAGGGCTATCCAGCGACCCTGAAATGAACTGGAGGGTGAGCAGCCTTGACAAGTATGCGCTTGTGTCAAATTCGGATTCGCATTCGCCGCAGAAAATCGGAAGGGAGGCGAACGTGTTTGAGCTTAATCGGCTCACGTACGATGACATTGTGGATGCGATTGTTGACAGGGAAAGCGGGCGCTTTAAGCTCACTTACGAGTTTTACCCCGAAGAGGGGAAATACCACCTTGACGGGCACCGCAATTGCAACGTGCGCCTCACCCCAACGCAGACAAAAAAGCTGCACGGGCTTTGCCCAAAATGCGGCCAAGCGGTTACAATCGGGGTGCAGTATAGGGTGGAGGAGCTTGCGGACAGGGAAGAGGGGTTTGTGCCTAAAGGGGCGGTCCCTTTTGAAAAGCTTGTGCCCCTTGCGCAGGTGCTTGCAAAAGTGATGGGAGGCGCGGAAGGCTCAAAGAAAGTCATTGAAATGTACGCAAAAATCGTGAAGCAGTTTGGGAACGAGCTAAAGGCGCTGCATGCGCCTTATGATGCGCTAAAAGCCGCGTCTGATGAGAAAATCGCACGAGCGGTATGCGACGTTCGCGAGGGGAACGTTACGTTTTTGGCAGGGTATGATGGCACGTATGGGGAGCTTTGTTTTGGGAAAAAGAAACTAAAGGAGGAGGACTATACAAGCACACAAAAGAGCATTGCGGATTACTGAAAAAACCCGAAAAAACCCTGCGAGTGCAAAAATTATTTCCTGAACTGCACGGATCCTTCAAAATGGCCCAGCGTTGGCTCGCTTTTTTTCTCCTTTTTCGTGTATTTGCTTGTGCGCGTATTTCCAGAGTGTTCTAAATGCCCCGTGTCAACAAGATGCGCAAGTAGTTTTATTGCTGTGACTCTTGAGACCTTGAGCTGTTTCATCACATCAGTGGTGGTGAGTGTATTGCGTTTTTCTAACAGTGAATATAATTTTTTGCGTTTGATGTCTTTTGCTTTTGCAGGAGTAAGGTTTATGCGCACGTAGAAAGATGATGGAGAGTCCCCGATTAGTTTGAATTCGGGCTGTCTCATCCCAAGCTTTTCCATTTCTTGGCGGATTTTCCAGATGCCTTCGCCCCTTCCCTCATAAAGTAGGGCTGGATTAAGGAATGTGTAAATCCCCTCGTTGGGATGGTAACGTGTCTGCAGTGATTGTATTTCCTGCCACATTTTCTGGTTTATCACTGCTGGATTGCTGATGTCAAAACCATCCGAATAAATCCTGACAAGAATGTGCTCATGGCTTCGGTAATTGCGGTGGGCAACGGCGTTAGTGATTGTTTCGCGGATTACGCTTGGCGGAACTGGGGAAGACTCCAACATCCGCGCTCCTTCGTAAGCTCGTGAAAGTGGAAGATTTTGGGCAATTAGATTGGCGACTTCTTCAATAAGCGATCTTGCCGGTTTGGAGATTTTTATTGGATTGCCTATGGGGATGGGTGGCGAGCCGGCAAAATTATCATATCTTTGAATCTCCACAAACGCCCCTTCAAGATAATCTTGGGGTTTTTGCGCAAGGATTATTGCGCCCCTTACGCTAAGGTGCCCATTTTTACAGAGCAATGTTTGAAGTATCGCGTCTTTAGTTTTTCCAAGCAGTTTCGAATAGTTTTCAAGTTCGGTTTGGTCTATGTCATTTTTGTGCGCATGAGAAGGCATGTCCTCAGGATTTGTAGCGCCATACTGAAGATGATACTGCTTTACCTCGTCGGGTTGCATCGGAAGGGATGAACTGCCTTTTCGTTCATAGTAAATACCAAGATAAGAACACGGGCGCAGTCCGCCAACGTCGCTTATGCTTATTACTACAAACTTTAAGTTACCTATATTGATTATCTTGTATCTTGTGGAAGGGGCGGGCTTAACATTTTCGATGGCATTTTTGTAGTCTTCTTGGAATTGTGATTGCAATATGCCAAGTCGCGTGCCGCCTTTCTTAAGGTCATCCTGCCCGACTAGCAACAAGCCGCCGTTTTTCGTGCCGAATGAAGCTATTTTTTTGCCAAGCGAATCCTGAGTGCCTAGTGTCCGGTCAAACTGCTCGTCTTCCATACGCGTAAAAAGTTCTTCTAATTCTTTTGCATTGATGTCGTCTATTTCGGGAAGAGGGTTGGAAACGTCTGTCATGGCTGATTGTTTATTTGTAAAGTTTATATACTTTACTATTAAACAATGGATTGCTATTTCTTTTGCCTTGCATCCTGAAGTTTCTGTGCAAGAGCCTTGTTTTCAAGCGCAAGTATCTCTATTGCAAGAAGCGCGGCATTTTTCCCGTTGTCTATGCCAACCGTTGCAACGGGTATTCCGGAGGGAAGCTGCATTGTGGAAAGCAGCGCATCCAGCCCCTCAAGCTTTACGTTCACCGGCACGCCTATTACGGGCTTTATTGTTTTGGAGGCGATGGTGCCCGGGAGCGCCGCGCTTAAGCCCGCTATCCCGATGAACACTTTTGCATCGCTTTCCTTTACAAGCTTTTCAAGAAGCTGCGGGTTGCGGTGCGCGGATGCAATGTCTATTTTGTGGGAAACTGAAAATTCCTTCAGGGCGGCTGCCGCTTTTTCAGCCACAGGCATATCCGTGCTGCTTCCAAGGAAAATGTGAACGTCCATGTTAAGCACATCCGCTTAGGGCAAGCCCTAAGCAATTGCATTTATTCTCCAAGGATTATTAATATTCGCATCCTAATTGGCGGATATGGAGATGCGCGTTCTCAAAAATGACGGCACTTTGGAAGTTTTTGACAGGAGGAAAGTGGAAATTGCGCTTGAAAAATCAGGAGCAAGCGCGCATCTTGCGCATGAGGTTACGGACATAGTGGAAGGCAGGCTGCACGAAAGCATGAGGACGTCGGAAATATACCGCCTTGCATTTGAAACCCTTGCGGAATACAAGCCGGGTGCTGCTTTTAGGTATGGGCTCAAGCGCGCCCTGCTTGGCATGGGGCCCGAAGGTTATCCGTTTGAAACTTACGTGGGCGCGGTCCTCTCATCGCACGGGCATGAAACAAAGCTTCGCCAAATCCTCAATGGAAAATGCATACAGCACGAGGTGGACGTGGTTGCAAAAAAAGACGGGAAAACAGTAATGTATGAATGCAAATACCACAACCGCCCGGGGCTGCGCTGCCACATACAAAACGCGCTTTACACATATGCAAGGCTGCTGGATTTGAGGGATGTCGGGGTCGTGGAGAGCGGGGTGCTTGCCACAAACACCAAATTCAGCTATGATGTGATACAGTATGCGCAATGCGCCGGGCTTGGGCTTCTTGGTTGGAGCTATCCGCAAGTTGGGAGCCTGCAGCAGCTCATTGAGGCGCAAAAGCTATATCCCGTGAACATGCTTAGCGGCGTGGACAGGCACATTTTTTATCGGCTGCACAGCAGCAGCATAATAACGGTTAAAGAATTTCTCCTTGCAACTGATACGCGGCTTGAAAGGGCAGGGGTGCACAGGAAGGCGATTGAAAGCATGAGGGAGCAGGCGCGCGAAGTCATGAACGGGAACGGAAAACATTAGGAGATGCGCTTGCTGCAAGCAAATATGCGCCCCACAAGGACGCATTTTGCAGCCTTGCCTTCCTTATTTTTGTGTTTTTTATAAGCGGGAGCGCGGCAGAAGAGAAGCCCTTGAGGAAATTTCGCTTGTATTTTCCCATGTATGCGCCGCAAACAGAGCCGCCAAGCACTATTGTTTGCGGGTTGAAGATGTTTGCAAGCGAGGCAGTGCCTATGCCTGCGATGAATGCCGTGTTTTTTGAAACTGAAACCGCAAGGCGCTCTTTGCTCCCAAGGATTTCTTTTGCGCTTAGGCGTTTTCCGCCCGCATGGCGGAATATTCCCTCTATGCCGCTTCCGGAAGAGTAGCGCTCAAAGCAGCCAAATCCGCCGCAAGGGCATTTTATGCCCATTATCTGGATTTTCATGTGCCCGAATTCGGCTGCCTGATTGGAAGCTCCTTCATAGGGCTTTCCGTTTATTATTGCCCCGCCGCCTATTCCGCTCCCAAATGTGATGCCAAGCGCGTTTTGCGCGCCCTTTGCTGCGCCTTTTTTCCATTCAGCAAGGATAAAGCACTTTGAATCGTTTTGCACCGAAACTTTGCATTTGTATTCTTTTGAGAGCTCTGCCGCAAGGCTGAATTTCCTCATAATGCCGATGTTGGGCAGCCCGTAAACAATCCCCTTATGCACAAAGCCGGGAACGCACACGCCTATTGATGAGGGGGTTGCGTGCAGCGCGCTTATTGCTTTCTTTATTGCGCTAAGGAGTGCGGCCTTGCTTTTATGCGGCGTTGGAAAACGCGCCTGTGAAACTATTTTCCCGCTTGAAAAATAGGCTGAATGTATCTTTGTGGCTCCAACGTCAACTGCTACAAGCATGCAAAGAATAGGGAAAGGCGGCTTAAAATGGTTGCGTTAGGGGTTCTTTATGCTGCGCACTGTGATTGTGAAAATAAGGGTTTTTCCTGCTAGGGGGTGGTTAAAATCTATGAGAGCGTCCGTGCCGTTTATTCCCGAAATTATGCCCCTTGCGCCGCTTGGGGTGTATACAAAGCCGCCGATTGTTACGTTCCTTCCATCAGACTGTATGTTGGCAATGGGAACCGCAAGTATGCGCGTTTTGTCCATTTCCCCATAAGCCTGCGCTGGCTGGAAGGTTATTGTTTTTGTCTCGTTTATTTTCATTCCCACTACGGCATTGTCAAAGCCGGCTATCATTTCACCGCCACCCACTGTAAAAGAGAGGGGCTCGTAGGAATCGCGAAGCGCAATGCCCCCTTTTGCAGCCTCTGCCTCCATGCTTGTGTCAAAAAGGGTGCCGTTTTGAAGCGTCCCAACGTAATCCACGGATACAACGTCGCCTTTTTTTGCGAAAATGCCATTGGGCTTTGATGCGGTATTATTGTTCATTTGTTCACCTGTTTTGTTTGTATAAGAAACGTTTGTGCCTGCGGATGCGTTTGCGCCCTGCTGCGCCTCCTGCGGCACTGATGTGCAGCCAAGAAGCAATAGGGATATTGCCAGCACTGCAAATAGGATTTTCATGCGCTTATTTCATTGGAAAAGAATAAAAAAGAAATGGGAACTGTTTGGCGGAGAAAAAGAAAGGGGGAATTGGGAAAAAGCAGAGTGGCAGGAAAAATAAAAAGAAAAATAAAAAAGAAGGGCTCACAGGAACAATGGCGCAAGCACGAGCGTTACTGTTGCAAGCAGCTTTATGAGCACGTGCAATGAGGGGCCTGCCGTGTCCTTGAAGGGGTCGCCCACCATATCGCCCACCACTGCCGCCTTGTGCGCTTCAGAGCCTTTCCCTCCAAGCACGCCTGTTTCAATGTATTTTTTCGCATTGTCCCATGCGCCACCTGCGTTGTTAAGGAAAAGCGCCATAAGGATGCCTGCGATTGTGCCAACCATAAGGAATGCTGCCATTGCCTCGTATTTTAGGAGCAGCCCGACTGCAACAGGTAGCAGTATTGCAAGCAGTCCGGGCAGCACCATGTTCTTGAGTGCGCCTATTGTTGTAATGTCAACGCAGCGCGCATAGTCGGGCTTTACTGTCCCTGAGAGTATGCCCTTGTTTTTGAACTGCCTGCGCACTTCCTCCACCATGTATTGCGCTGTCTTGCTTACTGCGCGCATTGCAAGGGAGGTAAACAGGTATACCAGCATTGCGCCCAGCATTGCGCCAACAAATACCTCCACTTTTGAGAGATTTACAATGTTGAACGCCTGCCCTGTGAGCTGCGTAACCTCGTCCATGTATGCTGAGAAGAGCAGGAATGCTGCGAGTGCTGCGGTTCCAATAGCATACCCTTTTGTGAGCGCCTTTGTTGTGTTCCCAACAGCATCAAGGCGGTCGGAATTCTTGCGCACGCTTGCAGGCGCGCCGCTCATCTCTAGTATGCCGCCCGCATTGTCTGCGATTGGCCCGAAATTGTCCATTGCAAGCACGTATGCGGCTGTTGCAAGCATGCCTATTGTTGCCACTGCGGTTGCGTATAAGCCTCCGTTTGGCACCCCTGAGTTGCTGCCAAGCCAGAAGGATACGAGCAATCCCATTGCAATTGCAAGCACTGGGGCTGCAACGCACTCAAAGCCAACTGAAATGCCCTGTATTATGTTTGTTGCGGCGCCTGTCTTGCTTGCCTCTGTTATTTCCCTTACAGGGCGGTATTTATTGTCCGTATAGTATTGTGTAATCCACAGGAAAAGCACTGAGAGGACTATTCCCAGAAGTGCGGCTGCATAGAAAAAGAGGTTGCCCCCAAGCATCCAGTTTATTGCAAAGTAGAAAAGGACTGCCGCGATTATTGCGGTTGCGTAATAGCCCCTGTTAAGCGCGCTCATGGGGTCTTCATGCTCTTTTGGCTGCACAAAGAATATCCCAAGCATGGATGCAAGCACGCCAAGCGCTACCCCCACGAGTGGGAAAAGAACGCCGTTTGCGCCAAATGCGGAGAAAATCGCAACGCCAAGTATCATTGCGCCGATATTTTCAGCCGCCGTGGATTCAAACAAGTCTGCGCCCCTTCCTGCGCAGTCCCCTACGTTATCGCCTACTAAGTCTGCGATTACTGCCGGGTTTCTTGGGTCATCTTCCGGGATGTTTGCCTCAATTTTCCCTACCAAGTCTGCGCCTATATCAGCGGCTTTTGTGTAAATTCCACCGCCAAGCTGCGCAAAAAGCGCAACCAAGGATGCTCCAAAGCCAAAGCCCACTATGAGGAAGGGGGTGTGCTGCGCATCCGCACCAAGCAAATAGTACGTAATGCTAACGCCAAGCAAGGAGAGGGACATTATGCACAATGCGCTCACCGCGCCTCCGTGCAATGCTATTTTAGTTGCTTTTGCGGCACTATTTCCTACTGCGGCTGCAGTGCGCAAATTCGCGCGCACTGAAACGTACATGCCTACAATGCCCGCTATTGCGGAGCAGAATGCCCCGAAGAGGAATGCGAGCGAAGTTGTGAGCGCGAGGTTGCCCTTGCCCATGAGCACGTATATTGCGTACAGGACAACCGCTATTATGAGCGCTATTATTGCGATTGTTGTGTATTGGCGCTTTATGAACGCCTCTGCGCCCTCCCTTATTGCGCCTGCGACTTCCTGCATTTTTGCGCTTCCCTTGCTTTCCTTAAGCATGCTTTTGGCAAAATACGCTGCCAGTGCGAGTGCCAGAATGCACACGCCAAACACAAGCATTAACGGTTCCAGAATATCACC
>JAGVWK010000049.1 GCA_018304295.1 Microcaldota archaeon
GAGCCCACTTACCCCCTCCTGTGCCTGCACTGGGCATATTGGAGCGCCCGGGCTGCAATAAAAGGCAACCCCCTTGTGCATTTCATAGGCGACAGCCACACAACCGCATTCAACTTCCAACCACGCTTCCTAACGCACCACATAGGGCAGGCAACCGCGCACAACCTGCGCAATGAGAAAAGCACCACTTCCTCAGGAAAAATAATGCGCAAGGTGCTTTCCAAAATAAACAAAAAGCGCGACATAATAGCGCTCGTGTTCGGGGAAATAGACTGCCGCATACATTTCCATTACCAGCACGAAAAAACCGGCACCCCTATTGCGCAGCTCATTGACGCCACAATATCCAACTATGGAGACGTTATGCTCAGCCTCAGGAATGCAGGCTACAAAATATGCGTGTGCTCAACCGCTCCTGCAGCGCGTCAGCAGAACATCTACGGCTACCCTTTTTACGGCACTGCGCAGGCGCGCAGCAAAATAACAAAAGAGTTCAATGAAAAGCTAAGGATTTTCTGCGAAAAAAATTCAATCCACTTCATAGGGGTTTATTCGCAATTCTCAGACGCCAACGGCTTCACACTGCCCGAATACGTGGCAGACGAGGTGCACCTGAATTCAAAAATATGCCCATTTGTGCGCAGCGAGATACGCAGGGCATTCAATTTGCAATTGTGATTTTATGATAAGCGAAAAACTGCGCGAAGAGCTAAAAGCGCCTTTTGGAAAAGTGCTCAATACGCATGGAATGCTGCAGGCCGCGCGCGCCGCGCAAGGGCTCATAATATCCGTAGGCGACCGCTGCACCTATGATTTGCTGCAAGGGGGCATCTCCCCCCACGTGTGCATCTTTGATTTCCGCTGCATGCGCGAGCCAATAGGAAGGCACATGCAGCAATACCTTGAGCAGGCGCGCCCGCTCATGCATGCAATAAAGAACCCCGCAGGCGAAATAACAAGCGCGCTTGAAGAAGCGGTGAAAGAATGCCTCTTTAGGGAACAAGGAACAATACTTGTGGAGGGCGAGGACGACCTTGCCTCCCTTCTTGTGATGGCGCGCGCCCCCATCGGCGCGCTTTTAATATACGGCCAGCCCAACGAGGGCGCAGTAACAGTTGAAATAAGCGGTCAAATACGCCAAAAAGCAGTCAGTTTGCTTGCGCAGGCAAAAGCAGAGGGCTGAAAACCGGAAACTGAAACTTGGGAGCTTCTAATCCCCGCCGCCCTTAAGCTTTGAAAGCAGCAGAAACGCGAAAATAACGACAACCGCAGCCGCGCCTATTGACACGTACCACTCGTCAAACGGGCGGTTCTCCTTCCACATCCACCAAATCGCGCCGCCCGCAGCCACCGCAACAGCAAGCCTTCCAATTCCCACAAGCGCGCGCATTTTTGCATCTGCCATGGTGTGCATTTTAAGCCAAAGAATAAAAGCATTGCCCTGCGACCTGCAAAAGGCGCTGTGGTGAACAAATGGGTGCTTTGGCCCTGTAAGTTTCCAAGCAGCCACTCTTTCTGAAAAACGGTTACGACGAAAACGATTTTTGGGTGTGGCTGTTTTTGCGGCTTTTTGGGAGTTAATCACGAAGTGCTTTCCCTCAAGGGGATAGAAAAAATATACTCCACCGGCAGCGTGAGCGTGCGCGCCCTTGACGGCATCACTTTCAGCATACGCGAGGGCGAGCGCGTGAGCATAATAGGCCCCTCAGGCTGCGGCAAAAGCACATTGCTGCACATACTGGGGCTTCTTGACGTCCCAACGGGCGGCTCGCTCATGCTTGACGGCACCGACGTATCCACCCTGAACGAAACAGAGCTTGCGCAATTTCGGGGCAGGAAAATAGGCTTCATCTTCCAGTCCTTTTTTCTCATCCCAAGCATGGACGCAATAAGCAACGTTGCCCTCCCCATGATGTTTTACGACGTGCCGGCTGCAGAACGCCTGCAAAAGGCGCAAAAGATGCTGGGGAGGCTTGGAATGGGGGACCGCCTGCATCACGTCCCAAGCGAGCTTTCAGGCGGGCAGCGCCAGCGCGTTGCAATAGCGCGGGCGCTTGTAAACGAGCCCACATTGCTGCTTGCAGACGAGCCAACAGGCAACCTTGATTCGCGCTCAGGCGAGGAAGTGTTGAAAATATTTGACGAGCTCTCGGCAGAAGGCAAAACGATAGTGATTGTTACTCACGACCCAAGCATAGCAAAAAAATCCCCGCGCGTGATACGCTTAAAAGACGGCAAAATAGAAAAGGATGAGAGGAAAAAATAACGCTGGAGAAGCAACCAGCTAAAAATCCGGCCCGCATGGAAAGACGCAAGAGGAAAAACAAAACCCGCTAAAAAGCCGGCCCGCATGGAAAGCAGAATGGAAAAATACACGATAAAAATGCCAGAGAAAATAATCCCATCAAGGTGGTTGAGATGAAAAACAATGCAATATTCGCGCTTCTTATGCTTGTGTTTGCGGCAGGCTTTGCATTTGCGGACCTGTCCCTTACAAGCTATGAAATACTCCCCAGCTCCCTTGAGCCGGGCGTGAGCGGCACAATAGTGCTTGGCATAAAGAACGTTGGCACAAGCAGCGCAAACGGCATACTTATGCAGGCAAGCGCCAACAGCCAGATAACAACCGGCGGCTCATTCAGCTTTGGCGACCTTGCAAGCGGCGCAACGACCACCCTCACCGTGCCATTTTCCATCTCCCAAGGCGCAAAAAGCGGGGTGTACCCCGTATCGCTGCGCTTTACTTGGATTTCCTCTTCCTCCACTGCCAACTCAACGCGCACTGCAATATTCAACATACCCCTTGAGGTTTCCCGTGTGCCCTCTTTCAGCCTTGAAACAATCGGCACAAGCGCATTTTCCAGCCGCGATTTTCTTGTGAATGCCACCATAACTAACACAAAAGGCTTTGCGGTAAGCGACGTGCGCATCTCCCTTAATACCTCTGATTTTCTGCAAAAAGGCCAAGTCCCTCTTTCCATTGGAACAGTAAACTATACTCACACATTTTCCCTTCCGCTTACTTCCGGCTCCAGTGTGAGCAGCGGGGATTACGAGGTGCCCTTGCTAATATCCTACCGCGACGAAGTGGGAGTTGAGCACACTGCCTCAGGCACGCTCGTTGTGGACGTTACCGTAAGCTCCCCCAAATTCCTTGCAAGCGCCTCCTCAAGCGAGCCCCTCACGCAGGGAATGCGCTCTCGCCTTTCAATCTCGCTTGCAAACAACGGAGATGACAGCGCGCAGGACGTGCGCGTTTCAATTTCAAACTCAAGCGTTCTCACACCACTTGGCTTTTCAGAGGTTTCGGCAGGCATGCTTGCCGAGGGCGCATCATCCACCGTTTCCTTTGATGTCGGGGTAAACGACATCCTGCCGGGCTTTTACTCCCTTCCACTTTTGGTGCGCTACACTGACCAATACGGCAAGGAAAGCACTGCAACGATAACAACCGGCATTTTCATTGAAAGCAAAAACGACCTGTCGGTTTACATAAGCAGCAAGCCCGCCCCAATAGTAAGCGGCGGGGTGCACACGCTTTCGGTGCTGGTGTCCAACATAGGCTCCTCACCCATAAAGGCGCTAAGCGTGCGCATGTCCTCCTCCGCTTTCTCGCTCCTTGAGGCGCAGGAAGACCAGTTCATAGGCGGGCTTAACCAAGATGATTTTTCCACAGTCCAGTACAAGGTGCTTGTCGGAAGCGTGCCTGAAGGCGACTACGCGCTCAACGTAACCCTGAGCTTCAAGGACTCGTACAACAAGCCCCACACGCTCACGGTTCCGGCATACCTTCGCGTGGTTTCGCAGCAGACAGCCGCTGCCGCAAGCGGCATGCAAAACGGGCTTGATTTGCCAGTGCTTATTGGCGGCCTAATAGTGCTTGCAGTAATCGCATACTTTGTGCGCAGGAGATATTTTGCAAAAAAGCATGCTGCAACTGCAAAAACGCACCAGCAATGAAAAGCAAAAGCCAATGGACAAAGGGCGAATGCGCACACAAGGGTTTGGCAAAAACCCGCCGGTAATGAAAAGCAAATGCAAATCAACTGCGCATGAAAACACAATTGCCCGTGCAGCCGGCTCAACGGGCGTGAAATGCTGGCGGTTTTGTTTGTTTTGTTTCATTGATTGCAGTAACCGGTAATCCCTATGGTAGACCACGCGGAACTTTTCCTTTATTCAATGAACAACATGCGCAGGCGCAAAATGCGCTCATGGCTCACAGTAATTGGGATTGTGATAGGGATTGCCGCAATCGTTACGCTCATCTCGGTTGCGCAGGGGCTCTCCAACAGCATAAACGAGCAGCTGAAGTCATTTGGCTCAAATACCGTGGTAGTGATACCCGGGGACATACGCCAGCAGCTTTCCCCTTTTGGCGGCGCAGCCCGCCCTCCCTCGGTCGGCAAGCTCTTCAAAAACGACGAGGAGCGCATAGGGCGCATCGCAGGGGTGGATTTGATAAGCTCCGTGATAAACTCCCGCGCCAGCATTGATTTCAAGGGCAATCTTGTAACAGCCTCAATAAGCGGCGTTGAGCCCTCCGTATTTGAAGGCAGCCAGAATATTGAGCTTGAGCAGGGAAGGTTTCTCACAGATACTGACAAGCACACCGCAGTAATAGGCTACAATATCGCATACGACACCTTTGGCAAGCAGCCAGTGCAGGTATCAAGCGTGCTTTCCATTGGGAAAGAAGGCACAAGATTCCGTGTTGTGGGCGTTCTCAAGAAAGCAGGCTCCACCGGCTCCACTGATTCCGCAATTTACATCCCACTTGAGGACGCGCGGGATTTGGCAGGCAGCAGCATAACCCCAAACGAGGTTTCAGGGATACGCTTTGTTGCGAAAGAGGGCTTTGAGGTGCAGGAGGTCGTTGACGAGGTGAATTACGAGCTCCTTTCCGCGCACCACGTGCGCGAGGAGGACAAGGATTTCTCGTTTCTCACAGCCGCGTTTCTCCAAGAGCAGGTGGCGACAATAACCGCGCTTCTCACGCTTTTCCTCGGAGGGGTTGCAGGCATTTCCCTTGTGGTGGGCGGCGTGGGAATTGCAAACACAATGTTCATGTCAGTGCTTGAGCGCACGCGCGAAATAGGGATACTAAAATCCATTGGCGCAAGCAACGAGGCAATACAGGAAGCGTTCCTGATAGAGAGCGGGCTCATAGGGCTTTCCGGCGGCATTATAGGGGTTCTTCTTGGGCTGCTTTTCAGCATAATAGGCGGCGCGCTGGGGGTGCCCACGGCAGTCGGGATTGAGCTTGCGCTCTTTGCAATTTTCTTTTCCTTTGCAGTCGGGATAATATCCGGCTATTTGCCTGCGCGCAACGCATCCAAGCTGCCGGCAATAGTCGCGCTGCGCTATGAGTGAGGTGTCCATATGCAAAACTCCAAACGCAAACGCACCACATCAAAAGAAAAATTAAAAGAAGAAGCGGCATTCAGCAAGCTAACCGGCAAAATTTTGCAAGATATTGCCTGCGGCAAAATAAAAACCCGAAAATTCAATCTTTCTGAACTTGATTAACTGCTGTTAGCCAGTTCTAATAACGGTTTTAATGCTTGCCTGCGTTCAAGAATGCGCTTCTGGAAAAAGGTGGTTGCATGCTCACACTTGACAGCATTGACTTCTTAGGAAAGCGCACTTTTGTGCGCGTTGACCTGAATTCCCCATATGATGCC
>JAGVWK010000002.1 GCA_018304295.1 Microcaldota archaeon
CGGCTGGAAGATTTTGCAACTGAAAGGAAAATGAAAACCTCCCTGCCTGAAAAATGCTTTTTCTGCCCCGGCAACGAGCGCCTTACGCCTCCTGAAAGGGCAAGGGTGCAGCGGGGGGGAAAGTGGGAAGTGCGCTGCTTTGAGAACAAGTTCCCTGCGTTCAAGGAGAGCTGCCCAAAGGCGTATGGGAGGCATGAGATAATTGTTGAAACGCCGAGCCATTACAAGACTATTTCGGAACTGGGCGTGCACAACGTTGCGGACTACCTTGGGATGGTAAAAAGCAGGATGCAAGAGGCGTATAAGGACAGGAGGACAAAATACGTGCAGGTATTCAAGAACGAGGGGCACGAGGCGGGAGCGTCCCTTGAGCACACGCACACGCAGCTTGTTGCAATGCCTTTTGTGCCGGCAGGATTTGCTGCAAGGAGGGAATTCTCAAGGGGGGGGAAATGCGCGTTTTGCAGGGTGAAAAAAAACATAATCGCGCAGAATGCGCACTTTATTGCGTTTGTGCCTTATGCTGCGCGCTTTCATTTTGAGTTCTGGATTGCGCCAAAAAAGCACATTGGAAGCCTAGTGCGCATGAATGCTAAAGAGGTGCAGGCGCTTGCGCAAATATTGAAAATTTGCCTTTCAAAGCTTGACAAGTTCGTAAATTACCCGCCTTACAATATAGTTTATTACAATGCGCCGGTGCCTGAAAAGGACTTCCACATGCACTTGTGCATCCTGCCGCGGCTTGCAAAATGGGCGGGGTTTGAGCATGGGACAGGATGGGTAATGAACTCCGTTGTGCCTGAAGAAGCCGCAAAGAAATTGAAAGATACCAAGATTTGATTAGAGGTGAAACCTCCGAGGAAAGCGGAGCTTTCGGAGGCGCCTTGGCGCGCAGCGACAAGAAAGTAGGGGGACCGAAAGGTTGCTCCCTTTCCCCCTAGGTAATTGTGGGACAAACGTTTAAAAGAAGAAATCCTATATCTTTTACGGGAGGCAGTAAAATATGAGCCGAGCTTTAGCGCCAGCAGTTGGAATAGGTGCAGGTGCCCCAGCGAATGCGCTGCAGGCAGGCGGGTTGCAGGCATTGCAGGCTGCAAGGGTGCAGGCTTTTTTTGCTGCAAGGGTTCCGTTTTTGCTTGCGGCTTATGCAGTTGCAACGCGGCTGCAGAGCAACACGCTGCCTGCTTTCTCGCGCGCTGTCCCTAAGGTAATCGGAAGGATACGGCGGGAAAATGTTACGTGGGAAGAATACAAGCCCGCATATTGCGAGGAAGGCAGGTGCGTTGTTTGGGCTGGATGGGCGGATGGGCACGAGGCTGCGGGCGCAAATGTGCACAGGCTGAATTTTGTAAATGGAGGGTTTGTGAAAAACCCGTATGGGAATTATGCAATGCGCAAGGTGCGCGACCCGAATGTTGCCGCAGGGATAATTGGAAGCGAGCCTCCGGCAGGGGTTGCAAAGATAGCGCTGCTTGCAAAATTGGAAAATAGAGATGTTTATGCACTTTTTGAAGTTGGCAGGCGCGAGCCGCTTAGGGATGGCGGGATGGCGGATGAAAGCGCGCTGTCCCTTGCAAGGGTATTTGCAGCAGCGCATGCAAAAGGGGAGCTTACTGGAGGGGCTGCACGGGCTAGGGATATTTATGTGAACGAGGCAAGCGCAATGCTTGTTTCTGCATACGCGCAGGGCGAGAACTGGGAGGATGGAATTAATGAGTTTTGCATAAGCGTTGCATATCTTTTGAAAGGCGGCGCGCTCAATGAGGAGCAGGCAGGGAAAATGGTGAGGGAATACGTTGCGCACAGCCCAATTGTGCGTGCACTGCTGAGCGAACAGATTCCGGGAGAAAAGACCGAAGCGTTTGTGCATGAGCTTGCGGGTGGGAAGGGGCGCATTTTAAGGTCAGGAGGCAGGGGGTTGAAGGTGGCTGTGAGGCGCGCTTACAGCCTGCGGCTCATGAAAAGGGTGCTGCGCTACCTGCAAATGCTCTAGTTTTGCAAGGCCGATTAGATTTTTTCCACAATAGTGTCTTCCTGCTTTGCATTGTCGCGCAAAAGACGGTAGAAGGTTCCCTGCTGCGAATCCACAAGCGCCTGCTCGTGCGTTATTACGAATATCTGCTCAACTATTGAGGGAAGCCTTTCGGAAAGGGAAGAAGCAAGCATTGAAACAGCTTGGGAATCAAGGTTGTGCGTTGGCTCGTCAAGTATGAGCCAGCTTATGTGCGGCGTAAGAACCGTTGCAAAGGAGATGCGAAGCGCAAGGGAAAGGCATGCGCGCTCTCCGCCCGATGCAAGCGAATGCACGCTTTTCCAGCCGTTGTTTTCCATTTCTATTGAGTAGTCTTTTGCATCCGCGCCAAGGCGCACGCACGTGCAATCCCCGTATGGGTAAACAAGGGGCCAGATGTGCATAAGCGCCGCATTTATTTCCTCCACAAGGAAATTGCGCACGTCCTCCTGCACTGCAAGAACGCAGTTTTTGTAGGCGAGCATCTCTTTTTCCTTTTCAGAATAGTATTGCGCGTCTTTTTGCAATTGCGCAATGCCTGCAAGCTCGCCTTCGCACGCGGAGAGCAGCGAGGATGCGGAACGCGCCTGCGCCTGCAGGGAGGAAATTTTTGCCGCTGCGACCTCAAGGCGCGCCTTGTGGGTTTGCACAAGGCTGCTTAGGGTTTCATAGTCCCCTTCCCGAAAAGAGAGCGCGAGAAGACCTTCTTCGGTTTTTTGCAATTGCACTGATGCCTGCGACAGCTCGTTTTTGCGCGCCTGCAGCTGCGCGCTTTTTATTTCAAGCTGCAAAAGCGACTGGTGCTCCTGCTGCGCCTGCTGCATTGAGCTGTTGAGCTGCTCGCGCGCATTTGTTTGCGCCGCAAGCTCTTTTTTTGCAGCCTCAAGCTCCAATGCAAGCTGCTGTGCATTGGGCAAATCCTCGCAAAGCTGCACAAGGGAGGCTGAAATTTGCTGCGCTTCCTTTAATTTTCCTTCAAGCGCGGCTATTTCTTTTTCAAGGGATGAGAAGGACGCGGAAGCTTCCTTCATGTTTTGCGTCCCTGACTGCAAAAGCGCGCCCTTCTCACTGCGCAAATGCGCGGCCTTTTCCTCTCCCATTGCACAGCCGCACACAGGGCAGTCCGCATGCGCATTTTGCAGCGCTGCCACTGATTTTTCAAGCTCGCTTATGGATGCTATTAGGGCTGCCTTTTGCGCCTGCAATGCCCTGTGGGACTGCTGCAAAGAGGCAAGCTGCTGCTGCAAATCCTGCATGGAACTTGCGCCAAGGCGCCCTTGGAGCTTTTCCTTTTGCGCTGCTATTTTTTTGCCCCTTTCCTGCGCGTCTTTTAGCTGCGATGAGAGCGTTCCTATTTTGCCGGAAAGCGAGTCGCAAAGCTTTTGGAGCGGCAGGCGCAGTGCTGCAAGCTCTTCCGTCCTTTTTTGGGAAACGGGCAGCTTTTGGGAAATCTCTTCTGCGGAGGGCAGCTTTGGGGAGGAGGCTATCTCCTGCGCCATGCGCTCGCATAAAAGCGAGAGGCGCATTTTTTGCACTGAAAGGGAGGCGTGCTTTTCCTTTATTGGAAGAAGCAATGCAAGGCGCAAGGAGTTTTCCTTAAGGGCGGATTTTGTTGCCTCCATGGATGCATTTTCTGCCGCGATTTGTGAGTTGCACTCTTGCTGCTCCTTTGCAAGTTGGGCGCGCTTTGCCTGCATGGAAAGGATGTCGGATTTTTTGAGCGTTTCGCTTGCGATGGAGGCTGCGTCCAAAAAGCGGTTTGCAGCAAAAACGGCGCCTGTGCGGGCAGCCTCAAAATGGTCAAGCCCAAGCAGCTCGTCTATTTGGGCTTTTCTTTCCTTTGGGGAGAGCCACAGAAGGGAATCTATCTTATTCTGCTCTGAATAGACCGCGCGCACAAAGCTGTCGTAATCTATTGAAAGCAGCCTGCACGTTGCATCTGTTACCGCTTTGGGCCCTTTTTCAAAAAGCTTTCCGTCTTTGTAAATGGATGCGCTTGGGGGGGAGGAAGCAGAAAATGAGCGGGATATCTTGTAAGTGCCCATGCCCTTGGCAAATGTGATTTCAACCGAGCAGGCCGACTTTTGGTTGCGGAAGTTAATTGTGTCCGCAAGGGTTGTTTCCTTTCTTGCAAGCTTTGGGAAAGTGCCAAAAAGCGCAAAGCAGAGCGCGTCCATCACGGAGGATTTGCCCGCCCCCATTTTTCCTACCAGTATATTTGTGCCTTTTGAGAATTCAAAATTGGAGCTTGAGTGCGAGCGCCAATTTGATAGAGTGAGAGAAAGAAGCATGGGATGCAATTTGGCGGCAAGGAATAAAAGATGTAGAGCCTAATCACCAGTTTTCTTTGGGGCTTCCACGGTGAGAACCTCTTCTATTGCATCCGTGCGCGCCTTGTAAACCTCTATGAAGCCCTCAAATTCCCTGAAAAATTCGTCCGCCGCAGCCTCTGAGGAATCTTCAACTATTATTACGGATTTGGTGCGCCATGGGTAGGTTGAGAGCTTTGAGCGCTTGAGCTGGTAGTAAAAGCGCCGCTTTAAGGTGTTGTATGCCTGCAAGCCCTTTATCTTTATGTCGTAGAAGTAAATGAGCATGCTGGAATGAAGGCGGCAAAGAATAAAAGGGCTAGGATTGCAGCGCTGCCCTAAGCTGCGTGAAAAACGTGCCTTGCTCCTGCTGCCATGCCACTGCCTCCTGCTCACTTATGCTGCCAGGCATTGCAGTGGTGTTGCAGAACACCTCGTATGCGCCTATGCCGGAGCGCCCTTCAGGGCTCCAAGGCGTTTTAAGCCCGCCAATTTTGAGCTTAAGCACACGCGGGAGCATTTCTATTACGGGCGTTCCATTGTGCATGCGTATGCACCAGTTGAATCCAAGCTCGCGGGCAGCATGATCCTTAAAGATAGCCTGCAGGCGTTCCTTTGCACCATTGAATTTTTCGTATATTGGCGGGATGAGCATCTGGGAGAAATCAGTCTTGGCTGCTTGAAATGTGGATTTGAGAGCCTCAGCCATTTTTGACACGAGCATCTGGAGGCTCACAGGCTCATCAAGAGATATTTGTGAGCGCCACACGCGCGGGAATTCATAGGCAAACTGCCCGGCAGCATTGTGCAGCAGCATTACGGAAAGGGGGTCATTGAAGGCAAGGTGCGGATGTGCTGTGCGCACCATGCTGCTCTGCGGCGTGCTTAGTGGAAGTGCGTGTGCGTGGAAGTGGGAAATGGACTGCCCGGCAGCGAGTCCATGATTTATTATGAGCGCCATCTTTGGATCATAGCTGAAAAGGGCTTTTGCAAAAAAGCACAAATCATTCATTGCGCCTGCGCCCAATTCTGCAAGAGTTCCGCTGTGCTCGTTTGAGACAAAAAGCGCGTGCTTGGGCACGTAAGGGGAAGGTTGTGAAAGTATGCACGAGTGGTGCAAGCGCTCTATCGGGACTTCGTCAATAGGGCAAAACGGGCAGTCTTTTTTCTTTCCTGCTGGTGGTTTTAGGTGAGTTCCCATGTTCATGGGCCGTTGTGTTATAAGATATTGGGGCATGGGGGTATTGTGGTAAAAAGAGTTTAAAAAGCTATAGCCTGTCAACGGCTGTTATTTCAACCTGCGAAACGCCTTGTATCTTGGATGCCTTTTCCTCAAGCAAATCAGAGCCGCCGGGTGCGTCCTCTATTATCACGACTGCGGTTATTGCCTTGATGCCGAACGCGACGGGCATTTCGGAAATCTTTGAGGGCGCAAGGGTGTCAAAGACCTTTTTCTTGAGAGCCTCAAAGTTGTCCATTCCTTCTGGTAGTATTTTTATCTCTACTGCTACTTTTCCCATTTGTTCACCTTTTAATTAGGGGCCGTCAATGCCGCATTTCTTGCACTTATAGGGGTTTGAAATAAGGCGGCAGTGCTTGCAGCGCACCAGCAGCGTGGCGCAGCCTGGGCATGGGAACTCCGAGAACTCCTTTGTCTGCTTGCCACACGTAATGCAATTTTTCAGCATGTAAAATCACCTGTGAGGAGTTAATATGGGGGGAGGGGTATTTTAATCATTTCTATCGCCACTGCTGCGGCAGCTATAAATACCTTGGCGGCTGAAACATTACCTGTGCCCTCGTAGTCTAACCTGGATAGGACACAAGCTTGCGGAGCTTGGGATCCGAGTTCAAATCTTGGCGAGGGCGTTTTTCTGTTTTTATATTTTGGGATAGGCTGCAAGCTTTAGAAGGAGAAGCTGCTTTTCAAGCGCGCCAAGGTGCACTTTTTCCCCATAAACGTTGAAGTTGCGCCGTTCTATTTTTTGCAGCACCTCGTGGTATACGCCGCCCATCACTATGGTTGCAAAGCGGGAGTCGTCGGTGAAATTTTTCATCCCAAAAAACGCCTTTTTGTAGTAGGAGCGCGCGCGCCTTGCCTGGAATTTCATGAGCTTGTAGTAGGAGGAGTTCATCACGCCGCGAAGCAGCTCGCTTTCGGTGTAGCCAAAGCGCTCAAGCTCCTCAAGTGGAATGTATATCCTGCCCTTTTTTGCATCCTCGCCAACGTCGCGCATTATGTTTGTGAGCTGCAATGCGATGGAAAGGTAGCGGCCGTATTTTTTTGCGTTTGGGTTTGAGCAGCCGAAAATGTGCAAAGAAATGCTGCTTATCGTGGTTGCAACAAGCTCACAGTAGCGCAAAAGCTCGCCGAAGTTCTTGTAGCGGGAAATCATGAGGTCCATTTTGCATCCCTTTATGAGCCCAAGATAGGGTGCCTTTGGGATGTTGTAGCGGTGCACCGCGTCCGCAAGCGCGACCATTATTGGGTGCGCTGCCTTGTTTTTGTAGGCGTTGTGCAGGTCAGACTCCCATTTTGCAAGAAGCGCGGGCACGCCCATGCCATTGTTTTCGTCCACTATGTCGTCCGCGTAGCGGCAGAATGCATAGGAGGCGTATACTGCGTTGCGCTTGTCGGCTGGAAGGAATTGAAAGCCTAGGTAAAAATTTGTGTCGCACCTCTTTGTTACATCATGGCAGTAAGAGTAGGCTTTTTTGAGCGCGGAGCCGTCAAAGTGCTGCGCAAAAATGTGCCTCTTTGCTTTTGTTGTTATTATCTTTTTAGGCACCATTCGCATCTTTCCCCGTGATTGCAGTTTTTGTTACGCCGCACTCTCATTGCGATTGAGGCAAGAGAATTTTTAAGCATTGATGGGCGGTAAAGCGAGGAGAGGTATTCGCGCAAATCGGATTTTGATGCGCCGGAGAGAAAATGGGAAATGCCGCTGTTGCCCGAGGATTCAAGCGCAATTCGCAAGCCGGCGGCTATTTTGAATTTTTGGGAGAACTCCTTTTTCCACATAAGGTCAAAATTTTGCCCCTGCAATATGCTCTGCGCCGCAAGCATCCCGCTTTGTATTGAATAGCGCAAGCCTATCCCAAGTGATAAGTCCTGAAAGCCCGCTGCCTCCCCTATGTAAAGCCTGTTGTTTTGTTGCGCGGTTTTTGGAAGGAAAAAGTTCACATAATTTGCCTTTGTCTGTGGATTTTCTGGAATGTGCAGGCTGAACTCCTGCGCAAAAAGACCCATTGCCTTCGTGTGGTAGGAAACAAGATTTGAAAAATCATCCGTTATTGCGGTTCCAAGTGTTGCGCGCTTGCCGTCGCTTAGAAGGTAGGCGTAGCCTGCGCGGGGCGCTATTTTGTTGCCAAGCAGTACTGCGCAGGTTTTTTCCGCCAAATCCGCGTCAAAAGAGGTTTCCATTGCAACCCCGTCAGCCCCGGATGGGCCGCCTGCGATTATGCCCGCATTTTCGTATGCAAGGGTGCTTGAAAAGTGCACTTTTGCGCCGTAATGCTGCGCGCTTTGCAAAAGCGCGCTATCAAGGGAATCTTGCTCCCTTCCCCTTCTTATCAAAAACCAGTAGGGTTGCTTGCTTTTGCATTCAAAGCAGCGCATTTTTTCATCGTATGCAAGAAATTTGTGCACTGGCTGGCAGAAAAAATCGGCTGCGATGCCCGCGGCTTTCAATTGCTGCGGAAAGGGGGTTTCTTCTGTCCAGTTCTCAAGCACCTGAAAGGAATCCGTGAAACGGGGCGCGAGAATCGGGGCGCGCTCATGCACGTGCGCCTCTATCCTGTCTTTTGCAAGCATTGTTGCGCATGCAAGAGCGGAGGGCCCGCAGCCTGCTATTTGTATGTCCTTCACGATTAGAAAAAGCAGGGAAAATTAATATCAGTGAGGGTTGGGAGGCGGGTTTCTTACTGCAATTCGTCAAGTATCTTGTCCACGCTTATGTTGTCAAGCGGGCGCTTGCACGTTGGCATTTCCTGCAAGTGCGGTATGCCGTCCTCGTAAGTTGGCTTGTCCTCCTTGTAGAAGATGCCTATTGGTATTTTGTCGCCCCATTCAAAGGATTTTGCAAGTGCCGCCTGTTTGTCCATTGCGTTGTAGCTGCCTGCATCAAGCTTGTACACTCGCTGCATGAAATAGGGATACGTGTTTATCTTGTTGAAAGTTACGCAGGGCTGCAAAACATCCACAAGCGCAAAGCCCTTGTGCCTTATTGCGCCCAAAATTGTGCTCACCATGTGGGGCAAATCCCCTGAGAACGTGCGCGCCACATAGGTTGCGCCTGAAGAGATTGCAAGCGCAAGGGGGTTTACCGGCTCCTCAAGAACGCCGTGCGGCGTGCTCTTTGATTTGTAGCCCTTTTCGCTTGTGGGCGCGGTTTGCCCTGTTGTGAGGCCGTACACCTGATTGTTGTGCACTATGTAGGTGAGGTCCAAATTGCGCCGCATTGCATGTATGAAATGCCCCATCCCGATGCCGTATCCGTCCCCGTCGCCGCCCACCGCTATTACGGTGAGCTTGTGGTTGCCAAGCTTAACGCCTGTTGCAACCGGAAGGGAGCGCCCGTGCAAAGATTCGTATGCGTACGTTTTTACAAAATGAGGGAGCTTGCCAGAGCAGCCTATGCCTGAAACAACTACTGTGTCCTTTGGGTCTATTGCGCTTTGCACAAGCGCGTTCTTGAGCGCTATAAGGATTGGGAAATTGCCGCAGCCTGGGCACCATTCAGGAGGGTGCCCGCTTTCGTATTGTTGAACAGTTGCCATAATATCACTTGTTTTCCGTCAACGCTTTTGCGAGCGTGCCCAGTTGGAGCGAGCAAAAGGGTTGTTGAACAGTTGCCATAATTACCATCCTGCCAGTTTTTTCACCCTTGAAACTATGTCCGCCACTACAAAGGGCCGCCCGTCGTATTTGAAATATGTGTGCTCTATCAGGATGCCGGTTTTTTCGCGTATGAGCTGCTGCATCTGCCCTGTGCTGTTGCCTTCAAGGATGATGCATTTTTCAACGCCGTTTAGCGCGGCTTTTACCTCTTTGTCTGGGAAGGGTGATGCCCACAGTATTTGCACCACTTTGAGGCTTTTTCCCTGCTTTTGCAAAAGCTTGAGAGCCTCAAGCGCCGCGCCTTTTGTTGAGCCCCACACAACCATTGCGACCTTTGCGTTTTCGTCCCCGTATGTTTTCGGCGCTATAAGGGCGCGTGGCACGCTTGCGAGCTTTCTTGCGCGCTTGTCTATCTGGCTTATGCGCATGTCAGGGTGCTCGCTTGTAAAGCCGGTTTCATCGTGCTCGTATGAGGAGGCGACGTGTATCCCATTGGGCTGCCCCGGGAAGCAGCGCTGGGAGATGCCATCAGCAGTCAATTCATGGCGCTTGAAGTTTGTTGCCGTTTCCATTTGCGCGTCATCCATTATTTTGCCGCGCAGTATCTTCACTTTTGACTGGTCAAAGCGGCTCGTGGTTACCATCTGCTCCCCCAAATGCTTGTCCGTGAGTATTATGGCGGGCGTTTGCGTTATTTCAGACCAGTTAAGGACATCTATGGCGACATAGACGAGTGCTTCTTTGGCGCAATAGATGTCCTTAACTGGAAATCAGCCTGCTCTGTGCAATGCGAACTGCAAATCAGCCTGCTCTGTATATGTTGGAAGACCGGTGGAGGGACCGCAGCGCATTGCGTTTATTATCGTGATTGGAGTTTCGGAAATGCCCGCCATCCCTATTGCTTCCACCATAAGGGAAAAGCCGCCCCCCGAGGTTGCGGTGAGGGAACGCGCACCCGTGAAAGCCGCACCACACAGCATGTTTACTGCCGCTATTTCGTCCTCTGAATGCTTCACAACCATTTTGTATTCGCGCTCGTGCGCAGCCATGTAGTGCAATACCGAGGAGGAGGGGCTCATTGGGTATTCCGCAACAAACTTGCAGCCGCCCTTAAGTGCGCCTATGCACAAAGCCTCGTTGCCGTTAAGAAGTATTTGGTTCTTGGATGGGAGCTTTTTTGCGCTGAAGGGGATTTGCACCTTTGATTCTTTTGCAGCGTCAAAGCCCGCCTTTCCGGCAGCCACGTTCTTTGCGACTATTTCAGCGCCTTTGCGTGAGAAAATTTTATTCATCACGTTTTCAAGTATGGAGAGGTCTGCGCCCAGAAGCGAAAGAGCCGCGCCAACTGCGACGGTGTTGAGGAATATTTCGCCGCCCGCCTTTTGCGCCGAGGCGTACATGGGAAACTTCACGTATTGCACGTCTTGGCGCAATTTGGACGTGTCAACCTTGCTCTTTTGGGAGTCAAGCATTACTGCGCCGCCTTTTGCGACTTCCCCTATGTGCAGCGTTGCTGTTTCGTCGTTAAGGCAGATAAGTATGGAAATCTCACCGTCAAGGGCGTGGATTTTCTCGTATGAGCCGCGCACTGTGAAAGTATTGTGCCCGCCGCGTATCAGGGAGGGATAGTCGTTCTCGCCGAACACGTGCAAATTGAGCTCCTGCATGCACTTGCCCAAGGTGAGCCCTATTGTCATTACGCCTGAGCCTGCCTCGCCGCCGACTTTTATTGTGAACTCGTTTTCCTGCATAAAGATGCCTTGCATTTTTTGGTCGCCTTGCTTGTTGCGTGTATGCAAAAAGAAGATATTTAAATTAAACGGGGTGGAGTTTGGAAATTGACGAAGTGGAATTTCTGTTATCTTCAGAAAGGCCCCCATATTACAACGTATTCTTTTGTGATTGTGGAAACGTCGCATTCGTTGCATTTTGAGGAGAATTTTTCCTTGAAGGCAGCCATTATTCGCTGCAGTTGGGCGTTGTTTTCCACGTGCAGCTCTATTGTGAGGTCGTACCTGCCCATCATTTCTATTGCAAACAGGCAGCGGTTTGTAGAGTTGAAGTGGGAGAGCATCTGCCTGCCGGCTGTTGGGTCGTTGAGCGAAATGTTGAGTTGCACAAACTGCAAGCCCAATTTCCCAAAATCCAAAGCAGTTGTGTATGCCAGTATTATGCCGCCTTTTTCAAGCTTCTTTAGGCGGTATTGCGCCCTTTTTGCGTCTATGCCAGCCTGCTTGGCAATTTCAACTATTGGAAGGCGGGCGCTTGAGGAAATTGATTTGAGTATTTTTGCGTCTGTTTCGCCAAGCGGGTAGTTTCCCATTTCGTATGGATAATGCCAGTCTGCCTGCGCGCCGCCTGAGTATAGGAACTTCTGGTTGAAGCGGTGCGTTGAGAGGAAAGTGGAGATTTCGCGCTCGCGGATGCATGTGCCATACAGTTTCATGAAAGGATGCAGGAAAGCCATTAAATCAGTTGGGCTTTTTGCCATTATGAGAAAAACGCCGTCGTAGTATCCTTCCATGCTCGCAAGGTATGCGATGCGCCTTTGTTTTGCTATGTATTCAAAAATTTCCTTTTCCTTGCCCGGGTGGATGCTGTTGAGCTTGAAGTATATTTTGTAGTAGTAAAAGCCGAGCCCGGAGGTGTTGAATACCGCATAGAAGCCCTTGAGGCATTTGCCCTCCAGAAGGCGATTTATGCGGAAATTCACGGTCTCCTTGCTCTTGTGCAGTTTTTTTGCGAGCGCCGAGGCTGGAATGCGCGCATTCAGGTCAAGCTCGCATAGGATGCGCCTGTCAAGAAGGTCTAATTTCTGCATATTATTGCTTATAATAGTATTATTTATAAGGTTTTTCTCTTTTTGTGCAATTTTTTATTGGAAATTTTAATATATTAGGCAAACCATATGGTAGCATGGCAAGCGAACTTGATGCAACAATGCAAAAAGCGTGGGATTCCGCGTGCAAGGTGCTTTTCGGCGAGCAGTTGGGCTCTCTCGGGGATTATAGTGGCTGGATTGGCACGTACATGCCCAAAAAGGCAGTGAGGAAATCGCACCTTAGCAACAGGAACATTGCAGTTGCAATGGACGAGTATGCAAAGGCTGCAAGGTTTGCGGCAGGGGGTGAAATTGCGCAGAATAGGGAGTATGCGCTTTCCATAAACCAGATGAAGGACATTGAGTCCGTTGTGCAGGCGATATCCGAAAAATGCGAGTATGCTGCGGACAGGAGGCTTGGGAACAGCGGCGCGGTTGAAAATTCGGACATTGTGCTTGACTCGCATTTTGTGGGGAATTCAGCCAATATAGAAGAATCGCAGTATGTTGAATCCTCCTACATGGTGCGCAAGGGAAGCAAATACATTTTCGGCTGCGGGGCGCTTGGGCAGGGCGAGTTTCTTCTGCACGTAGTGGATTCTTTTAACCAGAAGCGCTCTTTTGAGTGCTCGGTTGTGGGCGAGTCTGCGGATTGCTATTTCTCGCACAACTGCCTTGGATGCAGGGAGCTTATGTTCTGCTTTGGGCAGAGGAACAAGAGCTATTGCATTGGGAATACGCAGCTTGAGAAAGAAAAATACCTTGCGATTAAGAGAAAGATGCTTGCGGAATTCGCGCAGCAGCTCAAAAAGGAAAAATGGATGCCTTCGCTTTCGCAGATTGCCGCGCAGGCGCCAGTAAGCCTGCCGAAAGTGAAAATCCATAGGAGTGCTGCGCCTGAAAACATGGATGCGATAGAGAAAGGATGGGCGGCAGCCTATTCCGTGCTTTTGAAGAGAAAGCCAGCTGGCATAAAGGAATATGAAAAGTGGCTTTCTACGCATACTGTAGAAGTGGAAGGAGTAACAACCCCTTTTGGGGCAAGAACCTATGTCCCGAAGGGCTTGCCGGTTTTTTCGGACTTCCCAAAAGCGAGAGTCGTTACGATGGATGAGGCGCTTGCACTGGGGGATGTTGGAATAGGGGAAGGGAAGGCGGCAAGCCTAGCCGGGATACTTAAGGAAATTGGAAAGGTTGCGTTTTTCACTCCTGAACTGCGCGAGGGGAACAACAGGAACCTGATAAGCTTCCCGCACGCATTCCACGTTACAAACGCGTACAAGGGGTTTGACGGGGTATACGGGGAGCACATGGGGAACTGCTCTTTTGCCCTGAATTCAAAGTATGTGTACGGATGCCATAGGGTGCTTGAATCGCGGTTTTCAATAAAGTGCTTCAACTCGCTTTATTTGAACCGGTGCTTGGAGCTGGATTCGTGCAGCCGCTGTTCGGACTCGTATTTCTGCCACAACTCAGAAGGGCTTTCGGAGTGCATGTTTTCATTCAACATGAAGGGAAAGAGGCATAACATAGGAAACACGCAGCTTGAGAAAGAAAAGTACATGGAGCTCAAGGGGGCGCTTGTTGGGCAGATTGCCGGCGGGCTGGAGAAGAAAAGGGAATTGGGATATGATATATTCGGGATTTCCGCAAAGGGCAATTAGGCAAGCTTTGCAATTTTTTCCAGAGTATCCCTGAAAATTCGTATTTCCTCTTTTGTGTTGTATATGTAAAGGGAGGCCCTTACTGCTCCCTTGGGCGCGCCCATGTGCTCCATTGCAGGCTGCGCGCAGAAGAGGCCTGAGCGAAGCGCTATCTGGGAAAGCGAGTCGCACATGAGGGAGGTCTGGTGCGCTGAAACGTTTTTGAGGTTGAAGGAGAGGAGGGCGCTCCTTTGCTTTGAAGATGCGTTTCCGTATATTGTTGCGCCCTCTATTGACTGGACTGCTGAGATAAGTTCTGCCGCAAGCCCCTGCTCGTATTCCTCCACGTTTTCCATTCCTATTTTCATGAGGTAGTTTGCAGCCTCCCCCATCCCTATTGCGCCTGCGTAATTTTGCACGCCTGCCTCAAAGCGCTCCTGCGTTTGAAGGAGTTTCATTTCTGAGAGGGAAACGCTTTCTATTGTGCCCCCGCCAAGCATGAAGGGGTTGAGCTTTTGCATGTGCTGCTCCTTTGCAACAAGGCAGCCTATTCCGGTTGGCCCAAGCATCTTGTGCCCTGAGAATGCAAGGAAATCAAAATCCTCCTTTTTGAAATCTATTTTGTGGTGCGGCGCTCCCTGTGCTGCGTCTATGAGGACTAGAGCGCC
Organism: Microcaldota archaeon; assembly: GCA_018304295.1. Taxonomy (GTDB): domain Archaea; phylum Micrarchaeota; class Micrarchaeia; order Anstonellales; family Anstonellaceae; genus Anstonella. Next base: position 14,293 of record JAGVWK010000002.1, read on the forward strand.
GTTTTCGTGCGCTATTTTTGTAATCTCCTTGTATGGGGAAGGGCAGCCGGTGGAATTTGCAGTGTGGTGGACGACCACCAAGGCGGTATTTTTGTCTATTGCAGTTGAGAATGCGTCGGAAGAAAACGTTCCGTCCTTTCCCGCCAATGCAAAATCCGTTGTTATTGCGCCTTTTTGCGCAAGATGCATGAAGGGCAGCAGGGCGGAGTGGTGCTCCATGTTTGTGAGCACGACTTTTTTGCGCTGGGAGAAATCAAAAGAGTGCGCAACCAGATTTAGCGCCTCGGTTGTGTTTTTAGTCCATATTATTTCGCTGCTTTTTGCGCCTATGAACTTTGCAACTGTTTCGCGCGAGCGGCTGAATTTTTCGTCCGCCTTTTTGCTTAGGCGGTGCGCAGAGCGGCCTGAGCAGGCGCTATAAGAGGAGTAGTATTCGCTTTGCGCGTCTATTGCCTGCCTTGGCTTAAGCGTTGTGCATGCATTGTCAAAGTAGATGAGATTGCCTCCTTGCAATATTGGAAAATCTGAGCGTATCTTCTGCGCGTCCATGGTAAAATTCCGCAGCAGGTGCTTATAATTTATTGCATTGGGGCTTTGTTGCATTGGGCGCACTGCTTGCGTTAAGCAGGGCATTTGCAGCCATTGCACAATTGCGGGCGCTCATTGCGCGTTTGCAAGGGCTTCCTTTACGGGGTTTGCAAGCTCTTCGTAAGTTGCAGGAGCCACAAGGGCTTTGCCGTTTATGAAGAAAGTAGGGGTTCCATATATTCGGGATGCAAGCCCCTCTGCAATCTGCGAGTCAAGTTCCCCTTTGTGCGCCTGCGTTGCAAGGCACGCCGTGAAATTCTGCAAGGAAAGCGAGGAGGCTATTGAGAGGAAAGTTGCGTTCCCATATGAGCGGAACTCGTCTTGGCGCTCAAAGAGTGCTGCGCGGTATTCCCAGTATTTGCCCTCGTCGTTTGCGCACATTGCCGCAAGGGCGGCATCATAAGAATTGTTGTGCGTTGGAAGCGGAAAATGCTTGAACACAAACAGCGTTTGCCCGCTAAACTCTGAAATAAGCTTTTGCACTTTTGGCTCCGCGTCTTTTGTATAGGGGCAGGAGTAGCAGCCGAATTCCGTTACTACAACGCTTGCGTTTGCATTTCCCTTTTGGATGCCTGCAAGTGAGGAGGGGGCAATGAGCTGCGAGGGATTGGCGGTGCCATTGCCAAAAAGCTCGCTATATATGCAAAAGCCGCCCGGAGTTGGGCCGTTGCAGTCCCCATAGTAGATGTAATTGACTAACCCAAGAAGGGAATATGCAAGGCTTGCGAACATCAGAAGCGTGAAAGCCCATGAGAGAAGCTCCCAGTGCCTGTTGAGGAGCTTTGCAAATGCCGCATTCTTTGAAAGCGCCCATGCGACTGTTTTGCTTTTCACTTCCTCCTCAAGGGAGGTGTTGCAGGCGCGAAGCGTAAGGCGGCGGAACGTGCAGTCAAATGCCTGTTTTGCAAACGGGCGGTACTTTGCGCTGAAAATGGAAAGCACCCCGAATACAAACAGGGCTATGAAACAAATCAAATTTATTCACCGTATTCTTAATTTGGCAGATTACCAGCCGCGCACGTCCATTGCATCGCGCACGCGCTGCTTTGCGATGTGCAGCGCGGCATCCCTTGTGCGCAGTTCCTTTGCGCTTGAAAGCACAAGGGATGTGTTTGCAACCACCTTGTCTTTCACTATTGAGAACATTTGCGACGGGGTCGTTCCGATGTGCTCGCAGTAGGAGGAAATGACACCGCCTGCGTTTGCAACAAAGTCAGGCACCACAAGTATGCCTTTTTTTGCAAGCTGCTGCTCAATTTCATGCGTCATTGGTATGTTTGCGGCCTCTATTATTACTTTTGCTTTTATTTGGGAGACGTTTTGCGCGGTAATGACGTTTGGGCGCGCACCTGGTATGAGCACATCAACCTGCTGCGTGAAAAGCTCTGCTGCCGGAAGAACCTTTGCGCCTTCGTATGCTGTTATTGTGCCTTTTTTTGCCTTTGTTTCCATTGCCTTTTCGTATTGGAAGCCTGAAGCAAGGAATGCCGTTCCTTTTGAGTCTGAGACTGCGACTATTTTTGCGCCCAGCTCTTCCAAGTGCTTCATTGTGAAGGTGCCCACGTTGCCAAAGCCTTCAAGCGCAACGCTTGCGCCGGAAATCGGCATTTTTGCGTGCTCAAGGGCAACGCGTGTGCTGTGCGCAACGCCAAAGCCCGTTGAGCCAAGCTCGTGGGGCAGCCCTCCTATTGAAGAGGGCTTTCCTGTGGAAGCCTTAAGGTCGCCTATCTCGTCAGCAAATGCGGCCATTTCTTTTTCCGTTGTGTTCATGTCTGGTCCTGCGATGTATACAGAAGGGACAAGCTGGCGTATTTTGCGTGCAAATGCGCGCATGAGCGCTATTTTGTCAACCGTTTTAGGGTCTGCCTTTATGCCTGCCTTTGCGCCTCCAAAGGGAATGTCCGCAAGCGCATTTTTCCACGTCATTGCCTGCGCAAGCCCCATTACCTCTTCAGTAGTGATGTCCGAAACGAGGCGGATGCCGCCCTTTCCGGGGCCGCGTGCCGTGTTGTGCACCACAAGCACTCCGTGCATTTTAGTCTTTGGGTCGTAAACCTCAAGTATGCGTTCAGGTCCGTATTCGTCAAAATTGGTTTGCATTTTATACACCTTCTTGCTGTCCTAGAATAAGGATGAGCGGGGCTAATACTGCAAAAAAGTATTTATATCTTGGCTAATGGGACGGAGTAGGCTGCAAGGGTGGGTGATGCTTACGCGCTCATTGCGCGGCGTGCGTTGCGTATTGCGTCCCCTATTGCATGCTTTAAATCGTACTTTGTAAAAGTATGCTGGTGTATTGGCTCGGAAATGGCGCCATGTTTTATCTTTATTGAATAGACGGAGTTGTTGTCCGGGCAGTATGCAAGCACGTTGCCAGTGTGGCGGTTTTCATGGTGTTCGGTACGTGCATCAAAGAAGCCCTTTATGTAGATTATTCTTTCTGCCCCGCCTATTTTTGTTTTTGCTTGGACAAGGGAGCCGGTGCGCAATGCAGTGAAAAAATAGGCTTTTGTTTCAGGGCAGGAGCCCCCATGTGCTACATCGGCAAAGGACAAAACAGATTCCGGCAGTATGCGATTGCCTTTTTGCCTGCCGGAGTCAACCGTATTTTTGATATTCGTAATGTTTTGGATTGCATTTTCCAAAGTTTTTGCCAGCTCGTCTTTTGTTGCCTGCGGGTTTGCCTTAAAGAGCGCTGTTGCGCGTTCTAGCACGTATAATATGGTGGAATGCCCGGCAGGGCATGCAAAGCTTTGTGAAAATTCCGGGCACATGGAAAGATGTTTTGTTATTTCCTGCATGTAATCCAGCGCCATGTTGGGCTTTGCCAATAGCAGTTTTGCCATGTAATCGCTAAATAAGAATTTGTTATGCGGCGGGCACAGTTGCAATTGTTTTGCCATTTCCTTCATGAAATCTAGGTCCATATCCGGCTTGGCTTTTATTGCATTGCTTAAGCGAAAAAGCGAGGTAAGCAGAAAAAGAGATGGCTCGCTTATTATTTTACGCATGGTTTCTGCAGTGATGTCGGGCTTTACCTGCACCACCCTTATTGCGCAATTCATGGACTGCCTGTCATATGGGAGATGCACATGGAGGCTCATTATTTGCGCAAATAAATCCGGCTCAATGGAAGGGTTTGCGTCCAGCAGCGTTTTTATTTGGTCCATGAATGCAGGCGTTGCATGCTCTTTTGTTAATGCAAGGGCATCCAGCAGCATTTTTTCTAGGGCCGGCGGTATGTTCAATCCACATATAGAAGCTGTGTGCATGGGAAGCCTGCGGGCAAATGTGTTTGCGCATGCAGGCGCTGGTAGCACGAGGGTTGCAGCAGATGGGCTCTTGGAGCGATATATGTGGTAAATTATATATTTATGTATTTAAAAGGCTTGCGGAAAAATAACAAAAATAAATTGGGGCTTTTAGTCGCCCCTGCAGCGATTTGTTTCTATGTCGCACGTTGAGCCGGGGCAGTCGCTGTTGCTGTTGCACGAGAGGGTTATGCATTTGTAGAGCGTGGGGCTGTCGGAGCGCAAATCGCAGCGCTCGTTGTATTCGCACTGGTTGTTTTGCGTGCAGAAGCCCGCGCGCAAATCGCAGCGGTGAACACCAGAGCACACCTGCCATGGGCCGCAGTCTGTGTCGTCAGAGCAGTAACCCGGGCGCGAAAGGCAGCGCTTGTTTGCAACGTCGCATATCTGCCACTCCTCGCAGTCTGAGAGGGAGTTGCACAGGTCGCGCTTTGCCTGGCATTTGTGCGTTCCTGAATTGCAAAGTTGCCAGCTTGAGCAGTCTTCATCTATGGAGCAGAAACCGTTTGCGGTGGTGCACCTGTGCAGTTCGCTTGAGCAGGACTGCCAGTTTGCGCAGTCAAGATCGTTGTTGCAAAAGCCGGTGCGAAGAATGCAGGAATTGGAAGTCTGGTTGCATGCCTGCCAGCCGCGGCATTCCACGTCAAGGGAGCAGCGGCCTTCAAGCGGGTAGCAGAGCCGTGCGGTAACGTTGCATGCCTGCCAGCTTTCGCAGTCAAACTGTGTGTAGCATGTGCCCGGCTTTGGCACGCATGTGTGCTTTGCGCCGCTGCATACTTCGTTGGGCGGGCATTGGGAGTCCAAGCTGCAAAAGCCCGGCTTGGGGCTGCATGTGCTCGTTGAAATTTGGCAGTTTTGCCAGCTCTCGCAGTCCGCATTGGCGCGGCAGCGCCCTTCTGTGTAATCGCAAAGGTAAGCCTGCGTGTTGCAGAATTTCAGCGTGTCGTTGCATTCGGAATCCGCGGTGCAGTAGCCTTCGCGCAGCGAGCACTGCTTTTTTGAAAGGTCGCAGTATTGGTGCGGCTTGCAGTTTGCGTCGCTTGAGCATGTGTTTGTTGTGCAACCGTAAAGAACCAAAAAGCCTGCAATAAAGAAAATGCCGAAAGCAAAAAGTTTCCAATTCATATTACCACGTTGTTTATGCATTATTAACTATTATATTAATATTGATTTCCATGGGAAGAAGAGAAAAATGCCAAGGCAGTTTTCATAGCATGCTGGAAATGGAAGAGGCTGCAACAGAGCTTAGGAGAAGCAATAGCGCAAAAGTGAAAAGCAGCAATGCAATGCGCAGCGCGCCTATCGCCCCTTCTGCGCCTTCTTTTGTGCTGTTGAGGTTTTCCTTTATTGCGCCCATGTCGGACGCAAGAAGCCGCACGCTTGAGGAAGCCGAGCTTATGGAAGAGCCGGCAGAGTCAAGGCCTTGCGCAGCCGCCAAAAAGCCGCCTGATGTTTCACGCAGCTGCGTTGCCGAGGCTGAAAGGCTTGAAGGCGCGCTTGCGTTTGGCATAATGAGCGCAAGCATGTCCAAGGATGAGGATATTGACTGCATTGAATCCGCAGTGGAGGACGTAAAATCCGCATAGCCGCGCATTGATGAGGAAATGTTGGCAAGAGATGGGGCTGCGGCATCCAGCGCGTCTGCGGAGTAGGATGCGCCCTGCTGCACGTCCCCGGCTGCGGCGATTGCGCCCTCAATCTGCTCTTGCATTGTTTGCTGCGCAACTGAAAGCGCGTAGTCCGCGGCAAAAAAAGCCGCAATTACGGCCAGCATGCCAAAAATGCTTGCTGCAAGGGAAAACAGAGCCAAGCCTGCCTTTGATGCCTTGCGGACAGGCGGTTGCAGCACAATGGGCAGCACTGTTGGCTGTGCTTGGGCAGCGGCAGGGGATTTATCAGCAGCCATCTAAAGCCTCCTGCGTTTGCGCTTGCTGTGCAGGTACCAAATCATTCCTGCCGCAACAAGCACCATTATGAGCGCAACGCCGCCCACTGCGATTGCAACGTAGCTGAGGCTGCGGGCATTGCTTGCCTCGCCGATTGCGGCTTCCTGCGCCTGCTGCGCAAGCTCAATTGCACGCTGCGGCTCTGAGGAGGCAAGAGAAGACGCCTGCGAAAGAAGCGTGCGCGAGGGCTGCATGTTTGGGTAGAAGATGAGCCTTTCAGCCTCAAGGGCAGCTATTTTTGCCTGCGCATTTGCAATTGCAACAAGCGCGGGGTTGGACTGCTGGATGCTTTGCTCAATGGAGTAGGCAAGCGCCTCAAGCTGTGCATGCGCCTGCGAAATGGTTGCGTTTGCCTGCGCAAAATTGCCGCTTAGCGCCTGCGTTTGCGCCATGTCAAGAAGTGAAGAAACCTGCGCGCCATCAAAAGGCAGCCCGTTTGCAGCAGCCTTTGTGGAAAGCGCGCCAAGCCAGCTGCGCGCTGAAACTATTGAGTCAAGATAGGGCTGTGCCTGCGCCTGTGTATTGTTCGTTGCGCCGGCTTGAGCTTGCAGCGCAAACGAGCTTGCAAGGGAGGGAAGCTCCAGCGCGATATCGGCAGCCAAACTATAGTTGCCTGCGCCTATTGCATTTTCAACCTGAGTTATTTTTGAAAGTATTGCTGTGCGGTTCGCAAGAAGATAAGCGGGCGTGGAAATTTCAGCATATTGGGACATTGTGGAATTTGCTGCTGAAGAAAGCTGGCGCAGCTTCACTATTATTTGCTGCACAAGGGCAGGGTATTGGGAGTCCGCGGCATCCTTTGCGGAGCGCGCCTGGTCTGCGGCGTCTGAGTAGCGGAAATTTTCGTAGGAGGAAACAGAGGCTGAAAGCAAGCCCTCTGCAGAGGAGGTTGCAGGCACGCCAAGCCTTTGAGCCACAGAGAGCAACTTCTGCAGCCTTGCTACTGAAGCGTTTGCCTCGCTTATTTGCGCAAGCACTGTTGCGTTGCCCCCTATTTCGCCTATGGAGTATGCAACAACCCTCTTGTTGCCTGCATCCGCAACGTATAAGACACCCTCATGCACGATAAGGTCCGTGGGCTGGCTGAAGTTTCTCCCGCCGGTTGCGTTGCCCCCATAAAGAGTTTCAAGTGGGTATCCATCCATTGAGAAAACCGCCACGCGGTTGTTGAGCGTGTCTGAAACAAACACCATTTTATCCGAGACAAAAACGCCTTTTGGCTGGCGCAGGGAAACCCCGCCCTTTCCCTTTCCTATGCTTTGCAAAAATGAGAAGTTGGAATCAAAAACAGCTATGCGGTTGTTGCCCGTGTCAGCCACGTAGAAATTCCCCTCGTATATCCACATGTCGCTTGGAACGGACAGGCTGCTGTCGCCTGCCTGCGCAAAGGTGGTTGAATAATTTGTTACGCCGCTGCCAAGGGAAAATGCTGAAATGCGCGGGTTTGAGGAGTCAAGCACGTATAGGGTGCTGCCTTCTGAGTATAAGGATACTGCCGATGAGAATTCGCCGGACAAGCCCAGCCTTTGCATCTGCGTTGAGCCGAGTATTTTGCGGACCGAGGCGCCACCGTAGTCCGCAACGTATATTGTGCCCTGCACATCAATTGCAATGTTGCGCGGGCCGCCCAGTATGTTGGAGCCGCCTGCGCGGTAAGTAACCGTATTGTTTGAAAGCTCGTATATGAAGCGGTTGTCTTGGTCGGAAACGTAAAGGTGGCCGTTGTAAAACGCAAGGCCCGCGGGAGCGGTAAAGTTGTTCACCGTATTTGAGTGCGCCTCGCCAGTGCCGTCTATTTCGCGCAAAAACTCAAAATCCGCAAAGGAAAAAGCAAAAAGGAACGCAAATGCAACCAAAAATGGAACGTATTTTTTCATAGGTACACCCGAGAAAGAAAGGGGTTTGGGGTAATATAAACGTTAGCTTTTTAGCTTGGCTGCGCAAAAGGTGCACATGGGAAAAAGTGGGATTGTTTTTGACATGGACGGAGTAGTGTTTGTAGGGGACACGCCCGTGCAGGGGGTGAGGGGGGCGCTCATGGATTTGCGCGCAAAAGGTGTTTGCGTGCTCTTTATGACCAACAACTCAACGAAAACGCGCGGTGCGTTCGTGCAAAAGCTGCGCAGGATGGGCATAGTGGCGCGCAGGGAGGAAATAATGTGCACCGCATACGGGTGCGCGTTTTATTTGCGCAGAAAATATGCAGGGAAAAAGGCAAGGGCGTATGTGATAGGGGAAGGCGGGCTTTTTGAGGAGATAAGAAATGCCGGGTTTGAAATTGTGAATGAAAGTTTGGCAGGTGGGAAGGCGGGATTTGGAACTGCGGATGCTGAGGATTTCAATGGAAATGCGGGCAGGATTGCTGATTTTGTGGTGTGCGGGCTTGACAGGGAATTCACGTATGCAAAAGCGGCCGGGGCGCTTTGGCATTTGCAGCGCAAGGCTGCGCTTTTTGGGGCAAACGCGGACCCAACGCTGCCAACTGAAAGCGGGCTTCTTCCCGGAAGCGGCTCCGTGCTTGCAATGGTGGAAAAGGCAAGCGGAAAAAAGGCTTTTGTGATAGGGAAGCCCAATGCATTTTTGCTGCTGGAGCACTTGAAGAGGCACAGGATAAAGGCAAAAGACGCGCTTTTTGTCGGGGACAGGCTGGACATTGACATTGCGGTTGCAAATAAATGCGGCATGCACTCGGTGCTTGCGCTTTCGGGCATTGCAAAAAGAAAAGACGTGAAAAATGCGCCTGAGGGGTGCAAGCCGCAATGGATAATAAAAAGCGCGGCGCACATGAGAGAGGTGCTGGAAAAGCTAAAGTGGGCTTAGGCTTTTGTGCCGGTTCTTTTTGCTGGCCGTGTTTGCGTGGATGGAACTTCAATTGGCACCATCAACCATGAGCCGAAGCAGGGGGCAATTCATCTGTTCTTACCTTTATAAAGGTAAGAAAATATCTGTTTTATTGCTATCATAAAAGTAAGTTTTATAAGCTTCAGCAGGCACAAAAGTAGCATGGAAGACTCCGAAATACTCCAGACACTCTACGCGCAGAACCCTTGGTGGGAGGGCAAGCCCTCGCCAGTGCCGGCGCAGAAGCGCAGGGACTTCTTTTTTCTTAAGAAAATCATGGCGGACAGGCAGATAACGGCGATAATAGGACCAAGAAGGGTAGGCAAGTCAGTGCTCATGCAGCAGCTTATCAACGACCTGCTGGAGCAAAAAATAGCCCCGAAGCAAATCCTGTTCGCCCAGCTTGACGAGCCAAAATTTGAGAGCGAGAAGGGCCTGATTATATCCAGAATACTGGAGTCCTACTTCAAGTACGTCATTGAAAAAAGCCCGCAGGACTTGGAAAGCCGGGTTTATGTATTCCTTGACGAGGTGCAGGAGGTAGAAAAATGGAGCGAGGTGCTCAAGAGCTACTACGACAGGAATTACAAGATAAAGTTCGCGGTGAGCGGCTCATCTGCTGCTGGGATAACCCAAGGAAGCTCGGAGTCGCTTGCCGGACGCGTGAGCCTCCATCTGGTTCTCACCCTCAAGTTTGTGGATTACCTAAGGTTCAAGGGCATGAACGGAGATCTGGACAATATAAGCATGAAGCTGCGCTACAAAATCAAGGATTCGCTGGAGGAGGGCAACCCGGAGCTACTCTGGTCGAACCTTCGGAAGTTCTCCACAGGACTCGCCCCGCGGCAGCACAGGATAGAAACGCTCCTTGCCGAGTACATGATAAAGGGTGGCTACATAGAGCTTGTGGAACAAACCGATTATGCAAAGTGCCTCCAGTACCTGAAGGACTTGCTCCAGCTTGTAATATACAAGGACATAGTGAAGGTATTTGGAGTGCGCAACCCCAAAAACATAGAGGACATGCTCTTTTTCTTCGGCAACCATTCCGGGGAGCTCTGCTCGGAGGTCAGCACCGCGTCTAAGCTTGGGATAAAAAACCAGACTGTGAGCGAGTATTTGGAATATCTGGAGAATACCTTTCTGATAAACACCTCTATGATTTACGCTGCCAACCGCACGAAGCAGATACGCAATCCGCGCAAGATATACCTCTCGGACAGCGGGATAAGGAACATGCTCAACGGGACTTATTCGCCCAAGGCGCTCACGGACAGCACAGACGTTGGGCTAATGGCTGAAACCGTGGTGCACAACCACCTGCTGAGGCTTGGCTTCTTCCTAGACCCATACAATTCCAAGTGCCATTACTGGAAGAACGGCACCGAGATTGACAACGTGCTGGTGTTCGCCAAGAAGCCGATTCCAGTAGAGGTGAAATACCAGAACAGCATAAACGCTAAGGACGCGCAAGGTTGCTTAAAGTTCATGGAAGAGAACAAAAGCCCGTTCGGCTTCATCATCACTAAAAACAAACTGGACTACAAGGACCGGATGTTCTACATACCGCTTTGGTATTTCCTGCTCATCTGCTAAGGATGCGCTTGCGGGAAGGTGGCTTGGAAATATGGCGAAGAAGAACTGGCGGCTGGCAATAATACCGCAAGAGATGTCAAAAATAGAAGAGGGTTTAGTGTAGCGATTGGGTAAGCCGCGCTTATTCCGGTTCAAGGTGCGCATTTGAATGCTCAAAACGGGCTTTTGAATATTTCCCGTATCGCGGTGTCCACGTTTTCTTCTGCCTGCGCATCGTTGAGTGCCTGCGAGCTTGAGGCTGCGGGGGTTTCCCCAAGGGTTTGCTGCAAAGGCTGCTGCTGGGGGGCAAGCTGCTGCTGCGGGCTTGAGAGAAGAGAGCTTATTGATATTTGCACAAGCGAGCCGCAGGAGGGGCATTTTGCGGAAACCGTCAAGTCCTCAACCTGCATGTCGGAGGAGAAATCAAAGGAGTTGTTTGCACCGCATTTGCAGGGAACGTATTTTTTTATTGAGACCATTTTTTCCACCTCTTATTCCACGGTAACGGACTTTGCCAAATTGCGCGGCTTGTCAGGGTCGCGCCCAAGCAGTATTGTCATGTGGTATGCGAGCAGTTGAAGCGGAACAGTATACGCAATGGGCGCAAAAAGCGGCTCGCAGGGAGGCATTTTAAAATGCAGGTCGCACTCTGCGAGCATGCTTTGGGAATCTGAAATGCATACGAGTGTTGCATCGCGCGCCTTGCATTCTTTTATATTGGAGAGCATTTTGGAAGCCGTTTCGTCTGAGGGGGCGATTGCCACAACGCACACGCCGTTTTCAAGCAGCGAGAGGGGACCGTGCTTAAGCTCCCCTGCCGGGTAGCTTTCCGCGTGCAAATACGTTATCTCCTTGAGCTTGAGCGCGCCTTCTGCGGCTATCGGGAAGGAAATGCCACGTCCTATGAAAAAGAAATCCTTTTTGCCGCAAAGCGCTGCCGCAAGCCTTTTTATTTCAGACTCTTTTGAGAGCACTGCCTCTATGAGGGAGGAGAGGTTGCGCATTTTTTCAGCCTGCTTTTCCTGCCCGCACAGCGCAAATGCAAGCCGGTAGAGGACCGCAAGCTGGGAGGTAAAGCTTTTTGTTGCGACAACGGAAATCTCCGGGCCTGCGCCTATGTAAACGCACGCGTCTGCCTCGCGGGAAAGCGAGCTGCCAACCACGTTTGTGATGCCTATTATTTTTGCGCCCTTTTCCTTCGCAGAGCGCACGGCAAGCAGCGTGTCCGCTGTTTCGCCGGATTGGCTTATTGCGATTGCAACGTCGCCCTTGCCAAATACCGTGCTTGCGTATTCGGAGCCTATTGTTGCCTCGCTTTTTTTGCCCTCCCTTGCAAGCAGCTGCTTGAACACCAGTGCAGCGTGGAAGGACGTGCCGCATGCGATAAGGGAAATGCTTTTTGCGCCCAAGAGGAGCTTCTTTGCGCCGGAGATGTCCGCTGCAAGGGAATTGCGCAGGGAAGTTTGCTGCTCGTGTATCTCTTTTATCATGAAGTGCGCGTACCCCTCTTTTTGCGCCATTTGCGCAGTCCACTCTACGTGCGTGGGCGCGCGGGATATCTTTTTCCCCTCAAGGGAGTATATTTCGTATCCGCCTTTTGTTATTTCGGCAGCCTCGTTTTCCCCAAGAAAAACAAAATCGCGCGTGTGAGAGAGAACTGCGGGCATGTCGGATGCAAAGAACATCTCGTTTTTCCCAACGCCTATCACAAGGGGCGAGCTTCTCCTTGCCGCATAGAGCCTTTCCTCGCCCTTATGCATCACTACAAAGGAAAAGGAGCCCTGTATTTTCCCAAGCGCCGCGAGAAAAGCCTGCCTGAAGCTTTTGGTTTTTTTAAGCTCAAGGGAAAGCAGGTGCGCCATAAGCTCAGTGTCGGTTTGCGAAGAGAGCTTGCAGCCTTTTGCAATAAGGTCTTTGCGAAGTTGCTGGAAATTCTCTATTATGCCGTTGTGCACAAGGCATATCTGCCCTGATTCGTCAGTGTGCGGATGTGCGTTCATGGAGTTCACAGAGCCGTGCGTT
>JAGVWK010000003.1 GCA_018304295.1 Microcaldota archaeon
TGCGGTCCTTATCGGGGTGCCGCTTTACTCCAATGCTGCCGGCACGATACCGATAGTGCAGGCGCTCATGGGAAAAGGCATGGCGCTTGGCACTGCGCTTGCGTTCATGATGAGCATCACCGCGCTCTCCCTGCCTGAAATGGTCATTTTGAGGAGGGTGCTGAAACCGAAGCTCATTGCAATATTTGCAGGCATACTTGCAATTTCCTTTATTATTGTGGGGCTGCTCTTCAATGCGGTTTTTTAGTGCCGGGAAATAAGATGCGCATTTGTGCAAAAAAGAATGGAAGGAATAAAAACGCGCCCGTATATAGATAACACTCAATTGCAGGGGTAGCAAAGCTTGGTCAAATACCTAAACCGCGGAGGGGGACACCCCCTCCCCAGTTTTAGGTTTAATCCTGACCCTCCCCCGCTTGCTTTTATTTGTTTATGAACTAAAGTTATGTAAAGCAGGGGTAGCAAAGCTTGGTCAAATGCGCAGGACTCAGAGAACCCTTTTGCTCGCTCCAGATGGGTACGCTCGCAACAAGCTTTTTCGCTTCGGCGAAAAAGATGCGCCTTTTTGCCTTCAGGCAAAAAGTGCGAAGCGTTCACGGAAAAATGGCAAGAGGGTTTCGGTAATCCTGTCGGTTAGCCGTTCGAGGGTTCAAATCCCTTCCCCTGCATTTTTGCTTGCAAAAATGCGGCGCCTTGGCTTAAGGCCAAGTGTCGCCTGCACTTACCTTTTGCCTGAGTGCGGTCCTTTTTTGAGCACTGAGCTATGCCCTATTCCCTGATGGCAAGCATCACTATTTCCCTTTGGCTGATGCAATGTATTCCTCGCCAAGCTTTTGCACGAACCAATCCGCCAGCTTTTCGAATTTTTGGGTGTTTTGCGCATACTGGAGCTCCTTCACATAGGGGATGGTGTCCCTGACATTTATGTTGACTGGTGGATACCCGTTGCGCATGAGGATAAGGTTGGTCAGCAGCCTTGCGACCCTCCAGTTGCCATCCCCGAACGGATGCACCTCTATGAATTTTAAGTGCGTGATTGCCGCAAGCTCTATCGGATGGAGCCTTCTTTTGTTTTTGGCATACCATCCGAGGAATTCCCCGAATTTTCCAACGACTTCCTTTTCTGACGGCGGCATCCAGTTCGCTCCCTCTATCCTAACTGGATAGTTTCTTATCCTGCCTCCCTCAGAGTCATCTATATTTGCCATCATCATCTTGTGGAGATTGAGTATGAGGCGTTTTGAGACATCAGAATAGTTTTCAGGAGTAAAAACGATTTTGGATGCGTGCTCAAAATTAAACAAAAGACTGAATTTGAAAATTTTGTGCAATTTTTTCAGGCGAGCCACATAAATTTTAAGCTCTTACTTTGCAGGGGCTTCAAGGACGCGCGGCCCTTCCCCCACGCCGCACGTGAAAAGCTTTTGCACGCCAGCAACTTTGCTAAGCGCGTTTTTAACTTCCGCAGCATGCGCTTTTGTAGTGTACACGTGCGCGTTTGGGCCTGCGTCAAAAGTGTAGCCGCACACGTTTTCCCCATGCGTTTTGTTAAGGGATTCCACTGCGCGCACTATTTCGCGAGAAACATTGTTCATGTAGCGCAGGGGCGGCTTTGTGTCAGCCATGCATGCGTGCATGCTGGCGCTTTCCTCCATTGCGATTGCAAAGAAAGAATGCGCGTCCCTTTTTTTTATCGCCTTCTCCATTCTTGCTGTGCGCTCAGGCAGCTCTGCAAGCCTTTTTTTGAAAAGCGCGCTTGTTTGCACTGTGAGTTGCATCCCCTCCGCGGAGCCGACGGCCTTTTCGCCCGCATCAACAACTGCGGCAATATTGAGCAGCCCCTCCCAGTGCGAGGCGGGTGCAAGCTGCACGGCGTATGAGTCAAGCCCGTTCTTTTGTTCCCCGGCGTTCCATTGCACAAAGCCGCCAAGCACACTCCTGCATGCGGAGCCTGAGGAAACGCGCGCAAGGCGCGAGAGAGCGTCGGGCCCAAGATGCAGCGCAAGGGCCGCGTCTGCCGCCACCGCAAGGGCGGCAAAGCCGGAGGCGGACGAGGCAAAGCCAGCCTTTGTCGGGAAAAAGTTTTCGCTTTGCACCCTGCATTTTTCGCCTGCGCACGCAAGCTTTCGCACTTGATTTATTATCTTGAGCACGCGCGTGTGCCCATCCCCGCCCAGCTCCTTTCCGTTAAGGAATGCACTGTCTTTTTTGAAATCCCCAAATTCCACGCGCGTGCGCGTGCGCAGGGAGAAATCCATTGTAACTGAGATGCTGCTGTTGAGCGGAAGCACAAGGGCGCTATCGCGCATGCCCCAGTATTTTATCACGGCGATGTTGGGAGTTGCCTCTGCGATTGCGTGCATGGAACCAACTTTGCAAATTCAGTTTATCCTTGTGCAAACTGCATTTTTGCCAAGCAGCACGTTGCGCACCACGTGTGGCTTGCTGCCGTTTGCAATAAAGGCGGGTTTTTTTGCCTTGAGAAGCTCAAGGAGCTTTCCGCGCATCCCGCCGGTTACGTCCGCATGGTTGGAGTTTCCAACATGCATGAGGATGCTGGGCGCATTTTTACTGTTTATTTCGCGCACAAGGGCCTTGCCTGCGTAAATGCCATCAACGTTTGTGAAGAGCACGAGGCGGCGGGCTTTTTTTGCAAGCGCGCTTATTATTGCGTCGCCTGAGAGCACGCAGCCGCCGAGCGCATCATCAATTACAACGTCCCCGTAGAGCACCGGAGTTATGCCAAGGGAAAGAAGAGAATCAATTGCATCAGTGCAAAACTCGGTAATTTTTTTGTTTTTCGTTCTCACTATTGCAAGCGGCGGGATGCTTGCGCACGGGACGCCTGCGCGCATGAGTTCGGATGCGACGAGTGCTGAAAGCTTCTGCACGCTTTGGTGCGTCTTTGCAAATCCTTGCGCCTGCAAAGGGGTGCGAACGCCATTGCGTATTTTGTATTTGAGAACGTGCGGATGCCCAAAAGACCCTGCCCCGTGCACTATTATGAGCGGCTCGCGTGATTTTTTGCGCGCGTATGCTATCTCTTTGCAAAGCGCGCGAAGTGCCGGACTGTTCGCCTTTTCAAATCCGCCCTTGCGCGTTATCACGCTGCCGCCAAGCTTTACTATTTGCATAAATGAATCTGGGGCAGGAAACAATAAAAAGAAAATGGGGCCACCGTGATTTTCAACAGAGGTTTCAAAGCCCGACACCTTTGATTTCGAAGAGGGGGTGAAACCTCAGGGGGACTTTCGGTAAGCATTGGTTCCCCCTAGGTGTTTGAACACGGACCGCCGCGTCCCGAACGCGGAAGCATACCAGGTTAGCACATGGCCCCGATAAAGTGAGGTTATATGCCACAAAGAGGTTTAAATTCGTGCGTTTTTTTACTTGCGCGCGCAGCCCCCGACGGCAAAAAAGGCAAGGATTTAAAAAACTCTCCCTTAAGATGGATATAACAGTTATGAAGAGGTGATTTGATGAAAACCGTAAAATATGAAGTAACGTATAGGGAGCAGGCAAGCAGGCTTGAGCTTGTGGTGCGCTGGGTATGGTCCATTCCTTCGTTCGTAGTGTTGGCATTGCTTGGGATATTGTCCGCCATAGCGGCGTTTTTGCAGTTCTTCCACGTGCTCATATTAGGCAAGAGGAACAGGACGCTTTATGACTGGACGCTCATGTACGTTGCGTATTATGTCAAATGGGCAAGCTATTTTTACCTCACTGACGAGCGCAGCCCAATAATGCCGGGATAAGTTCTCCTTTCTTTTTTGTTTCTTTTTTCATTGGCTTGTTTTTTCTTTTTTCTTCCTGTTTTCTTTGCATTTTCGTTCTTTTTCTTTTGCCTTCTTTTTATTTTTTCTTCCTGTTTTTGCGTTTTGATTTCTTTTTGTTTCTTTTTTCATTGGCTTGCTTTTTTGGCGGGCTTCCGGAAATCTGCGGAACATTAATAAGTTTGAGATTGGACAGCAAACCATGCGGGGCATGCGCGATGAACTTTATTCTGCGGTTGCAAAATTGGTAGCGCAGGCAGCGGGCTGCGCGCAGGAAGAGGCGCTTACAAGCCTTGAGAAGCCAAGGGGGCAGTTCGGGGATGTAAGCTCAAAGATTGCGTTTGAAATCGCAAAAAGGGAAAAGAAAAACCCCGTGCAAATCGCGGCAGGCATTTGCGCAAAAATCGGAAAGCATGAATGGGTGGAAAAAGCGGCTGCAGCCGGGCCGTACCTAAACGTGCTGCTTTCGGATGCATTTTATGCGCAGCTTGCGCAGGGGATGGCGCAGGAAGGGGTGGCATTCGGCAGGGGAAGCGCAAAAAAAGGCAAAGTGCTCATTGAATTTCCTTCCGTGAACCCAAACAAGCCTTGGCACATCGGGCACTTGCGCAACGCGCTTTTGGGGGACAGTGTTGCAAGGATGCTTTCTTTTGCAGGTGAAAACGTTGAGAGGCAGGATTATATTGATGATTTGGGGCTGCAGGTTGCGCAGTCAGTGTACGGCTTTTTGGAGTTCGGGGAGGAAGACTGGAAGAAATTTGACCACATGCTGGGGGAGCAATACGTGAAGGTTGCGAAAATGGTGGAAGATGCGGAAGTGGAGGAGAAGGTGCGCGCGCTGCTAAAGGAACTTGAGGGAGGGAAGTCCGCGCGCTGCGCGCAGGCAAGGCACATGGTGGAGCGCTGCGTTCTTGCGCAATATGAAACCGCATACAAATTCGGCATTTTCCATGACGTGCTTGTTTTTGAGTCTGATATTATGCGCGAAATTTTCAGCGAGGGGCTTGCGCTGCTGCGCACAAACAGCGCGATAGTGCAGGAGGAGGGCGGGAAAAACTCCAGATGCCTTGTTGCAAAAATGCAGGGGGAGGAGTTTGAGGGCATGAAGTCGCCGGACAAGGTGCTCATAAGAAGCGACGGCACTGCCACATATACCGGAAAAGACGTGATATTCCAGTTGTGGAAATTCGGGAAACTGGGAAGCAAATTCAAATATGCGCATTTTGCAAAACAGCCAAATGGAAAGGAGTGCTACAAGACAAGCGGCGAGGGAAGTGAAATGCATTTTGGCGGGGCGCAAAAAGTCATCAACGTAATTGGAATGGAACAGGCTTACCCGCAGAAAGTGATTGCGGAAATATTCAGGCTCATGGGATTTGCGCAGGAGGCGGAAAATTCCGTGCACCTCTCTTATGAGCACGTGGGGCTTGCTGGGGGGAAATTCTCAGGAAGGGAGGGCAGCTGGAAGGGATTTACCGCGGATGAGCTTTTTGAAGAAGGGGAGAGGAGGGCTGCGGAAAAGATAAATGGTGAAATGGAAGGGGAGGAAAAGAGGAAGATTGCGGCTGCGGTTGCTGCGGGCGCAATACGCTTTGCGCTTGTGGGGGTGAGCCCGCAGAAAAAAATAGTGTTTGACTGGGACAAGGCGCTTTCCTTGGAAGGGGACAGCGCCCCGTATGTAATGTATGCGCACGCAAGGTGCGCAAGGATACTTGAGAAGGCAAAAGGAGTTGCGGAAAAAGAATGGGATGTCGCGAATTACTCTTACAACAAGGAGGAGAAGGAACTTCTCAAGATGGCAATGGAGCTGCCGTTTGTTGCGCAAAAGGCGAGTGCTGAATGCCAGCCGCACGTATTGTGCGACTACCTTGTGGGGCTTGCCAGCATGCTGAACAAATTTTACAATTCTTCCCCGGTGCTTGCTGCTGATGTGCCAAAAGAGGCAAGGCAAGCAAGGCTGCAAATAGTAAAGGCTGCAAAAATTGCGCTTGCATGCGGGCTTGGGGCAATCGGAATAGAAGCGATTGAAAGGATGTAAGTTTGCTCAGCGGTTTTTGCGCTTTTTTACCTTAAGGGATTTTTTGTGGGCGTGCGGCTTGCCGTTTTGCACGCCCGCAACGTCCTTTATTATTTCTTTTTTCTTGTCACAGGGTTCAAGCACAAGCGCGAGAACCTCGTCTATACTGCGCACGGGGTGAATTTTTATTTGCCCGCGCATTTTCTCAGGCAGGAATATGTCTTCGGCGTTGCTTGAGGGCACTATTATCTCTTTTATGCCCGCCTCTATTGCGGCTTCGGTTTTGGCTGTTACGCCCCCTACTGGAAGCACTTCGCCGCGCACCGAGAGCGAGCCTGTCATTGCAAAGTCCTGGCGCACGCGCACGCCTTCCATTGCGGAGAGGACTGCAACTGCAATGGAAATGGATGCGGAATCGCCCTCCACGCCCTCATATGTCTGCAAAAATTGCACGTGCACGTCGTACTGGGAAACGTCCTTGCCCATGTGCTTCTTTATTATTGCGGACACGTTCTCAACAGCCTCCTTTGCGATTGTGCCAAGCTTGCCGGTTGCAATGAGCTTGCCCTCGCTTTTTGAGGAGGCAGGGGTAACTTCCGCAACTATGGGCATCACAAGCCCCGAAGATGTGCCCTCGCCAAGCACTGCAAGGCCGTTCACCTTCCCTGTTGCGTATCCCTCTGTTGAGAATACGCGGTAATCCTTGCGGTTCTCAACGTACTTTGAGCTTAGCTGGTGCTCAAGGGGCTGCGAAAGCGAGCGCGCCTTGTGCACGTGCTCCATGTCAATGTATTTTGCGCCTTCCTCGCGCGCAACGTCCCCTGCCGCGCGCACAAGGCCGCCAAGCTCGCGCAAATTGAGCGTAAGGCGTTTTTTCCTTCCTGCCTTGCGCCTTGCCTCGTTTATTATCCCGATTACCGCATCGCGGGTGAAGTGGGGTATTTTGCGGTCCTTGGTAACTTCCTGCGCAATAAACTGCACGAGCTTGTCCTCATTCTCGGGCGTGTCGGGCATTGTGTCGTCCATGTAGACCTCGTAGCCGTTGCCCCTTATGCGCGAGCGCAGCGCGGGGTGCATGCGCGGCATGTCCACCATATTGCCTGCTGCCACAAGCACGAAATCGCAGGGCACGGGCTCTGTTTTCACTATTGCACCAGAGCTCATCTCGGACTGCCCGGTAATTGGGTATTTTTTCTCCTGCATGGCAGTGAGAAGCTCCTGCTGGGAGTGCATCTTGAGGGCTGCTATCTCGTCTATGAAAAGCACACCCTTGTTTGCGCGGTGTATTGCGCCGCTTTCAACGCGAAGGTGCGCGGGCGTTCCAAGCCCGCCGGATTGCAGCGGGTCGTGCTTCACGTCCCCAAGAAGAGCCCCTGCGCGCGAGCCTGAGGCGTCCATGAAGGGGGCTGTTTTCCTGCCGGTATTGTCCACTATGAGCTTGGGCTCGTTTGTGTCAGTGAAGCCCATGCGCCGCCCTACGGTATTTGTGAAGCGCCACAAAAGGAAAAACACGCCTGCGCCAAGTATCGCGGCAAGCACGAACCACTTGTTGTCATTGTTAAAGGAATTTGTTGCGTAAAGGAAAATTATCACGCCCATTATGAGAAGCAGGAAAAGCAGCCCGCTTGAGGCACCGCCCATTGCAGGCGCGCTGCGCATTTTGCCGCTGTCTATTGTGAGCCTGCCAAGCCCCGGCTCGGTTTCCTCCTTTTTCTCAGGGAGCGGGGACTGCGAGTCCTGCTCCTTTTTCTGCGGGCGCAGGGCTGAAGTGAGCTTTTTTATCTCTTCAAAGCGGCTGTAAAGCTCGCGAAGGTATGGGCTTTTCTTTATTTCATCCTGCGATGGGTAGGTCTTTAGCACCTTCACAAAAGGGCGGTTCTCGTCGCGCTCGTTGGGATATACGAGAACGTCCTCCATGTCGGTTGCAGGCATAAGCTCTGCCATTGCCTGTGCAAGCATGCTCTTTCCTATTCCCGGTGGGCCTATCATGAGCACGTTGCGCTTCTGCGAGGCTGCCTTTTTCACTATCCGCGTTGCGGCCTCCTGCCCTATCACTTGGTCTATGAGCTTTTTTGGCACAGGTATCTCTTCTGTTGTTTTGAAATCGCGCATAAGAACCGCCTGAAAAATATAATGTGGAAAACGCGCCCTAGCTTTAAAAAGATAGTTGGCATGGGAAGGCGGATGCACAAATATAATATTTGTTGCCTTGCACAAGGAGGGCATGCAACTGATAGTGATGCTCCTTGACATGGATTATTTTTTTGCGCAGGTGGAGGAGAGGGAAAACCCGCTTCTTGCAGGCAAGCCCCTCATGGTGTGCATATTCTCAGGAAGGGGGGAGCTTGGGGGCGTTGTGAGTACGTGCAATTATGCTGCGCGCGCACTTGGAGTGCATTCTGGAATGCCCATTGCGTTTGCAAAGAAAAAGGCGCCCGAGGGGGCATTCCTTAAGGCGGATTTTGAAAAATACAATAAGGCGTCCGAAGCGGTAATGGGCATTGTTGGCGCGCACGCAAAAACCGTGGAGCAGGCAAGCATTGATGAGGCGTATGCGGACATTACGCAGGAGTGTAATGGAGATTTTAAAAAAGCTGCGAAAATTGCGCAGGAAATAAAAAAGGAAATTTTGAAGCAGGAAAAGCTCACCTGCTCCGTTGGGATTGGGGAAAACAAGCTCATTGCAAAAATGGCTGCCGGGGAGAAAAAGCCTGACGGGCTGACGGTGGTGAAGCAGGGGGAGGCGGCGGCTTTCCTTGGCCCCATGCCCGTTGGAAAGCTTTTTGGGGTGGGGAAAAAAACCGAAGAAAAACTGCATGCGCTTGGGATAAAAACGATAGGGGAGCTTGCAAAAAAAGAGGAAGGGTTGCTTAAGGAAAATTTTGGCAATTCGTTCGGGCACTACCTCTTTGAGGCTTCAAAAGGGGTTGACGAGGAGGAGGTCAGGGAACGCGAAGAGCCAGCACAGGTTTCAAAGGTTGCAAGCTTTCCGGAAGATACAAACAATAGAGAGGAAATTGCCAAAATGGTTGCAACGCTTGCGCAGGGGGTGCATGAAAAGCTGTGCGAGGGCGGGCTGGAATTCCGCCAAGTAACGTTCATTGGGATACTTGAGGGGCTGCAAACGCACACAAAAAGCAAAACGCAGGAGAAGCACTCGCAGTCCGGCGAACTCTTGAAATCCGTTGCGCAGGAACTTGCGGCCGGCTTTGGGTTGGGCGGGAAAAAGATGCGCAGAGCCGGAGTGCGCGTTGGGATGCTGCAAAAAAAGCAGGAAGGCGTGGAGGAAGAAGGCGGGAAAAAGAAGGGAAAGGTTGCGCAAGGGGAAGCAAAAAAGCAGGCACAAAAGAAAAAGGCGCAGGGGAATGCCCGGGAAACAAAGGCAAAAACGCAAAAAGGCGCGGATGCGGCGGGCGGGCAGAAAAGCCTCTCTGACTTCTAGCGCAGGGGTTAAGTTAAAAAAGGGAGCAAGAGTAGGGGTTGCATCGGGTGGTATTGATGAAATATGCGCTTTTGCTTGCGCTTGTATTTGGATTGTTTTTCGCGTTTGGATGCGTGCAGAACATGCCTGCGCAGCAGGACAATGGCGCGCAGGCGCAGCAGCCGCAGGAAAAGCCGCCCGTGCCGGTGCCTTGCGCAAGTGCCATAGGGGTTGAGGCAAAAGACAATTGCTTTATGGGGATTGCAAAGAGCACCATGAATGCAAGCATGTGCGCAAGGATTTATTCCGCCCAGTTAGTTGATGAGTGCCTCAATGCCACCATGCAGAACATTGCGTGCAGCGGTTTTTTGCTTTCTTCGGGAAGGGATGCCTGTTATTATGAGGCTGCAAAAGCCGCAAACAGCACTGCGCAGTGCGCCCTTATCTCATCTTTGCAAATGCGCCAGCAGTGCATAAGCGAACTCTCCCCCCCATGCGAGCTGGAAACAAATGCGGCTGCAAAAGGGAGATGCCTTGCTTACCTTAAAAATGATTTTTCCTACTGCACAAACGACGAATGCAGGTATTCGTTCGCGCTTGAGAAAAGCGCTTATCCTGCGTGCCTTGAGCTTGCGGAAGGCGCGCAAAAATATGCGTGCTTTGCAATAGTGCTTGAAGACAGCGGAAAATGCGACCAGGCACCGCAATTGCCAACCAAGGATTTGTGCACGCAAATGGTTGCGCTGCACACGGACAATATACAAACATGCAACCGCGCAACATTGGGAAGCGAATACCGCAACGGGTGCTATGCGCTATTTGCAATAAAGGAGAGCAATTACACCCTGTGCTCCCTTGCAAGCCCCGAGACTGCGCGGGATGCGTGCTACGCGGACTTTGCAAAAAGCACAGGCATCTTTGGGGCGTGCGCAAATGTTGTGAATTCGCTCAACAAAGAGGCATGCTACCTCTTTGCTGCGCGGGAAAACTCAAACCCGCTTGCATGCGAGGGGATGCTGTATGAAAGGTCGCAGACGGATTGCTATGCGAACGTTATATTTGCTGGAAAAAGGATTCCGCTTGAATATTGCGAAGAGATAAGGATTGGGACGTGGAAGGACAAATGCTTTGAAACAATGGCTCCCTTTTATGCGGACAGGGCAATATGCGAAAAAATATCCGGAAGCGACTCAAAGGCCTCGTGCGTTGCATCCTTTGAGGAGTAGGGAAAAACAAAAGCAGGGGAAGCATCCTTGGAATAATGGTAGGATCTGGCTCCCTCCGGTAGGCATTTCGGCCGTGAAAGGTTAATATAACCCGGCATTTAAAAACGGTTTTGTGTTTATTTTCATTGACGAATCCGGCACAACTGACGAGAAAAACAGGCAGAAGTATCTTGTGGTTTCCTTCGTGCTGCTCAAAAACCGTGCATTCGCAGACGAACTCATATTTGAAATCAGGGACGCCTGCAAGAAGAAAGGCAAGCCGATAACCAAAAAAGAGCTGAAATACCATGACTTGGAGCCTTTCCAGCATGAGATAGCAGTGCAGGTGATAAATTCCAAATATCGGAATTTTTATGTATGCTTCTTTGATGTGGACAAGGCAAACAGGACAATGGTAACGGGCGAATATGAACAGCTTATCCAGATGAAAAGCATACATCTTGTTCTCTCCACGCTTGACAAAAACGAATTGAAAAAGCAAGGGAGCGTGAAAGTTCTGATGGATAAAAAGCTCACAAATGAGTTCCAGAGTGCAATTGAGAACGAATTCCAAAAGCACATAGGCACAAAAAAAGGCATAAGCGTTGAGGCTGTTACTTCGTCAAAGGAAAGAGGGATACAGCTTGCGGATTTGATAGCAGGGGCGTTCAGGGCAAAGCTGATGAAAAAATCGGGCCTATTTGAAGCAGAGCACGCGCGGGTTTTCCAGATAAGCGCAAATGATGCCGAGCACTTCAAGACAGAAAAAGCATGAGTATAGTGCTACCCCGCCTATTTCGTACGACGCATCAAGCGGCGATCAAACCTACTCGCGGGATCGGCGCACTACGTAAGAGTAACGTGCCAGTTCTTTATATACCTATGTCTGTTTATGTGAGCGCCAAGAAAAAGCAGGAAAAGCGCAGGCACATCCGATGCGCTTATTCGCCTTGCGGCTTCTTTTCGTTCTTTATTTCAATGCCCTCGTCTTTTTTCTTCTTTTTGCGGCTCTTGTGCTGCTTCTTCTTTTTGCTCTTGTGCTGCTGCTTCTTTTGCAGTTTCGGGAGTGGAAGAAGCCTCTTCTGCTGAAGCCCCTGCAGCGGGTTGCGTTGTTTCCGCTGCCTGCGCATTGCCCCCCGGTGCGGCTGCGCCCGCGGCGGCTTGTGCTGCTGCTTTTGCTGCCGCAATTTCAGCCTCTGTTTTCTCGGGAGTTTCAAATTCCTCTATTGTTGCCTTGAACTCGTCATAAGAGGATATTTTGCCGCAAGCCATTGACATCTCGCGGGCAAGAAGGTAGAAAATGAGCGCAAGCGAGCGGCGCCCCTTATTGTTGCAGGGAATCACCCAGTCAAGGTAGGAGGTGTAGTTGTCCGTGTCGCACAGCCCGATTGTGCAGATGCCCATTTTCCCTGCCTCAAGCACTGCTTGGCGCTCCCCTTTGGGGTCGCACGTAAAAAGCAGCTTTGGCTCGGTAAAGTCGTCGCGGTGCACGTTTGTGAAGGTGCCGGGCACTATCCTCCCCGGAAGAAGCCGTGCGCCGCTTATTTGCGCGAATTTGGAGGCTGCGTTGCTTGAGTATGTGCGCGATGCCACCACTATTATGTCCTTTGGGTCAAAGGAAGCAAGCATTTTACCCGCCATCCTTATGCGTTCGTCAACCTTGCGTAAGTCAAGCACAAAAAGCCCGTCGTTGCGGGCTCGGTATATGAAGCGGTTCATGTCAACCACTTTCAGCTTTGTGCCGATGTGTATGCCCGCTTCAAGGTACTTTTCCTGCCTTATCAGCATGCTTTCTTTTTCGCTCATTGTTTCACCTTTTTGGGAGTCCCGCAGGCAATTTCCGTGAACGCTTTTTCGTGCGTGCCCATTGAGCGGACGCGAACGTCCGCGAGACAAGCAACCGAGGAAACCCCAAGGTTTCCAAGGCGCCTGACCGCGAGGTCAGCCGCGCCGAAGGTTGCTGCGTCTGGAGCACGAAAAAGGGTTCTGCCACTTTCGGGAAGCACCCGTTAATAAAAATGGGGTCACCGTGATTTGAAGTTCCGAGAAGCATCTTTGAAATGCTCCTTCACGGATCGCCGCCACCCCAAGGCGGTAGGTTAGCCAGGTTGCCCCATGACCCCGTAAGCTAAAGCGCACCTTAAAGCACGCGCTAAAGCTTCCCGTATTTCACTACTTTGTCCATTACCTCCACGTGGGAGAGGAACATGCGCCTGCAGCAGTAGCGGTCAAGCTCCAAATCGGAGAGGACCTCTGCAGGGTTTTCGCCCCCTTTCACGCGTTTTTCATACTGCGCGTAAAACTGCCCTATTACTGCGCCGCAGGTAAAACAGCGTACAGGAAAATACATATTGCCACCCCGTGTTTATCTGTAAGATTTTTGGAAGCGCGCGCGGGCTTTTGGGCCCTTGTATTTCTTTGGCTCCACCCTGCGCGAATCTTCCAGAAGTATAAAGCGGTCCCTTTTCATTATCGTGGATTTGAGTTCTGGGTCGTCCGTGTATTTTACAAGCGCGCGCGCAAGTGCTGTGCGCGCAGCCTGCGCCTGGCCCATGGTGCCGCCGCCGTATGCATAAACCTCAACGTCAACCTGCGATGCGACGGACGGGGCAAGCGTGAGCGGCTCGCCTATTATCTGGCGCACGAACGGATCTGCAATGGAAGTGAGGAGCATCTTGTTGAAGCGCACCCTGCCCTTTCCTTTTCGTATTGTGGCGCGCGCAACGCTTTTTTTTCTTTTTCCCCTTACCACTATTGAGCCGCCTTTCTTTGCGTGCTTTGCAGTGGGTTTTTTCTTTGCAACCATAAGTTCACCAACCATTCTTGTTATTTTTCATCATCTATATTGGTATCCGAGAGCCTCTGAGAGCTGCAATACGCTGAAGGACTGCCCAAGCTCTTTTTTTGCGCCTTCCATCTTTGTGATTTTTTCGTTTATTGTTGCCGGAGCGCCTATTTGCACGTGCAGCCTTTTGTATGCGTCCCTGCCGCGCTGCGAGTCCCATGGAAGCATGCCACGCAGCATGCGCCTTACAAGCAGGTTGGGCACGCGCGGCCAGTGCGGCGAGTGCGCAGGGGTGCGCTTGTCAGTCTGCGAGCGGTGCGAAATAAGCTTTGCCTTTTGCACTGCAAGCGAGCCTGAAATGCGCATTTTCTCGCAATTGTAAAGCAGCACGCTTTCGCCTGCCAGCAGCGCCTTTGAAATTTTTGTGCCGGTCCTTCCAAGTACCGCGTTTTCCCCGTCAATATAAATCATTCTCTCACCTATTCCATCATCTGTTTGACATCAGCTACTTTATCAGCATTATACCAGTGCCTTTTGGGTTTTCCTTGCGAAGCTGCGAAACTCCCATTACCTTGCAGCCCGCCTTTTTCAAAAGCGCGCTTGCGGATGAGGAGAACTTCTCGCATGCTATTGTAAGCTTGTGCTTCATTTGGCCGTTTCCAAGCAGCTTGTCAGTTACAAGCACCACGTCGCCTTCCTTTGTAAGGGAAGAGAGGCGGGAAAGGTTGAGCCCTTTCTTGCTTCTGCGCGGCTTTTGCAACAGCGCAAATGCGCGCATCCAGAATGCGCTATGGGAAGTCTTTGTTTCTTTTGATTTCTTTTCTTGCATATTACCACCATTTCTGCTTGCAGGACAGCGTCGGAAACTGAAAACTTCAATGTGGGGGAAGGGATTCGAACCCTCGAAGACCTAAGTCACTAGCCCCTCAAGCTAGCGCATTTGACCAGGCTCTGCCACCCCCACTCGTTTCACATATTTTCATTTGATGCATTTTATTTGCCGCTCTTTTTGCCCTCCAGTTTTATGCCCTCCAGCGCAGCCTCAAACTCTTCGCAGCGCTCCTCTGCAAGGGTTGCGGCAGCAAGCAAAAGTGCGCGCGGCTCAAGCTGCATGAAAGATTCAAGGGTGAAGTTATAGGAGTCATTGCTTATTTCGTAGCCGCACAGGCCTGTCTGGAACTTTGCGTGCGCCCTGCCTTCCCCCATGCGCGCCTTTGCCTCAAGGCGCAGGGACTGGCCTTCCAGAAGCTTTGCTATTGGGATTTCGTCGTAGCCGGGAGCAACTTTTATTTTTGCGTCCATGCTTTTGAGGTCCCCCGAATATACTGTACATGGGCCGCGCAC
Organism: Microcaldota archaeon; assembly: GCA_018304295.1. Taxonomy (GTDB): domain Archaea; phylum Micrarchaeota; class Micrarchaeia; order Anstonellales; family Anstonellaceae; genus Anstonella. Next base: position 14,546 of record JAGVWK010000003.1, read on the forward strand.
GTCAAGGGAAAAAAGCACTTCGTCTTCCCTTGAGTACCCGCTTGCCATTTTAAGCGGCACCAATCCAAAGCGGTTGGAGATGTATTCGTCAAAAAGGGAGGATGTGTTTTCGTAAACCATCACTGAATCTATGGCAAAAACAGGCACATGCGACATGCAATAGCGGCGCAGCACGTTTGCAAATGAAACGGGCGCCCCGCTAAGGGAAAAACGCATCTTGTTCCCGCTCTCGCGCTCCACTTCTAATTTCATTGCCATATTATCGCCTCTTTATACTCTCCTTCCGCGCCGTCCGCCTGGCCTTTTGGTGGTGTCCGTTGGGGTCGGGGTTACGTCTTCTATTTTGCCCACGCGCACGCCCATCCTTGCGACAGTGCGCACAACTGACTGGGCGCCTGAGCCGTGCCCGCCGGGGGCGCGTATGCGTATGTGCAAGCCTGTTATTCCGCGGTTCTTTGCGCCTTCAACCGCCCGTATTGCGGCCTGCATTGCTGCATAGGGCTTGCCTTCCTCCCTGTCGGCTTTCACTATCATGCCGCCGGACGCCTTTGCAATCGTTTCCGCGCCGGAGATGTCGGTTATTGTGATGAGCGTGTCGTTCTTTGAGGAGTATACGTGCGCAATCGCCCATTTGAGAGGGCCGCGCTTGTAAAATGGCACTGATGCTGCCGGAGTTGCGGCAGCAGGCGCAGTTGCCGGGGCAGCTGCGCCCGGTGTTGCCGGCGTGGCTTGCGGGCTTGCTTGCCCTCCAGCCGCAGGTTGCGCCTGCGTGTTCTCTGCCGGCTGCCCTGTTTTTTCGTGAACGTTTTCAGCAGTATTCTTTTGGCCTGCTTTCTCATGCGGCTTTTCGTGCGCCTTTTTTGCCGCAGCCTTATGCTCTGCTTTCTCATGCGTTGTTGCGGGCTGCTCTGTGTTTGCCGCTTCATGGGTTTTTGCAGGCTCTGTTTTTTCGTGCGCCGTTTCAGCCGCGTTTTTTTGCGCGTGTTCTTGTATTTGTTTTTCGCTCATCAATATCACCTTATGCCGCAGCCGAAGGCGCCGGGGCAGCAGAGGGCTCCTCTTTGGGAGCCTGTGCCTTGCGCTTTGGCTCTTCAACCGGGACTGAGACGTCTATTGCCTTGTAATATGAAACAGTCGGCTCATCGTTAACGCTCACCGTGTAGCTAGGGACAGTTACTTTCCTGCCGTTTATGCAGATAAAGCCGTGTGTTATGAGCTGGCGGGACTGGCGCATTGTGCGCGCAAGAGAGCGGCGCACCACTTTTGTTTGCAGCCTTCTCTCAAGGAAATCGCGCACGCCAAGCGTAAGGATATCCTCTACTGTTGCTTCGGGATTTGTTATTACGCCAAGCCTTGAAAGCTTTGAGAGCACCTGCGTGCTTTCCTCCTTGCCTTTTTCTCCCATGGAGAGCAGCCTTCGCGCTTCGCGGCGCACTTTTTTCAGTTCCTTCAGCGCCACCCAAAGCTCCCTTGTGTTGCGCAGGCCGTACTCGCGCTTGAGAGCGCTTTCCGTTGAAATCCTCTCCGCATCAAGCACCTTTCTTGGTGTCTCGTGCTTTTTTTTCAGCTTTCTTGGGTCACCCATTAAAATCACCTAAAAAATTACTTTTTCTCCGAAGGCTTTGCGCCCGCTGCTGGCTTGGGGGCTGCTGAAGGGGCTGCTGCCTTTGGAGCTGCCCCTGCTGCCGGCTTTGCGCCTGCTGCTGCAATTGGCTTTGCGCCTGCTGCCGGCGGTGCGCCTGCTGCCTGCGCGGCTGCCCCGGTGGTTGCGCCTGCGGCGGCGCCAGCCTTTGCCATAATGCTTTTGCGCAGCACTCCCACGGTCATTCCTGTTCTGCCTGAGGTGCGGGTGCGCTGGCCGCGCACTTTTTGCCCGTATGCGTGGCGGTAGCCGCGCCACGTGTAAATGTCCTTCTGGAAGCCGATGTCCTGCTGCACGCGGTAAACCAAATCAGTCCCTATAAGGTGGGAATCCTCGCCAGTTTCCATATCGTGCCTGCGGTTAAGCATGAATTTGGGCACCCCGAACTCTGCAGGGTGGGAGAGAATATACTCAAGCCTGCTCATCTGCTTTTCATCCAGCTCCCCTATCATTGTTGCCGGCTGCACGCCAAGCTCCTTTGTTGCAATTGCGGATACGACCTTTCCGAGGTTAATGCCAATGCCTTTTACACGCATCACGGAATTTGCAAGGGAGTTTTGCCCCTTTATGTCCTTGCCTGCAAGGCGCACTATGCCGCGTATTTCCTTCCCGTCCGCGCCAGTTATCACCTGCGCTGTAGCCTGCTGCATCGGCCTTTTTGCAGGGATGTTTTTTTTGTCATCGCGTTCTTGCGCGGATGAATATTTCTTGCCTGTTTTTTCCATCATATCACCGTGATTTTTTTGAACGTAATGGGGACGCCGGGAATGGGATTTTCACCAACGGGCTGCAGCCAAATCTTCGGATGCGAAGAGGGGTTGAAGCCCTTAAGGGGAATTTCGGAAATGCTTATGTTCCCCTTATGGGGTTTGAACCCATACGGCCTTGCGACCACACGCTTTCTGGACATTTTTCCCTTTGTCTTCCGTTGACGTTTTCCGTCAACGCTTCGCACTTTTTGCCCGGAGGCAAAAAGGCGCATCTTTTTCGCCGAAGCGAAAAAGCTTGTTGAGCGCGTTCCCATCTGGAGCGCTCAAAAGGGTTGTTCCAGGCGTGCGCACTACCAGATTATGCGACCCCGGCACGCCGCCATTACGCATGACATGTTACCGTGTTGCCCATCCTTTTGGGTATGTTCCCCTTTGCATGCACACGCGCACGGGCCTGCCTGCAAGCCCTTGGCGCATCCCTGCGATTGCAGTGGCGTCTTCAAGGGAATCGCATATTGCGACCAATTCGCCTTTTTGGCTGAACGCCGCAAACTGTGTTCCCTTCTTTATCTTTTCGTCTAGGGAGCATATTCCTTTTATGCTCAGGGGTGCGCCTGCGCACACCGCCTCTATTGCAGAATCCTTTATGAACATTTTTGGGAGCGTTATGAGCTCCTCGGGGCTTTTTAGCAGGCTGCGCAACGCAGCCTCTTCGTGGCGGTTCCAATGCAGCCATGCAGCGTCTGAAAGCCTCTGCAAATTGACCGCCATTTCCTCCTGTATCGTGCCGACTTCGCCGCGTCGAAGCTCAAGCATATTGGCTCCGCCACATTTTTTTCCCACGTCGGAACAAAGGGTTCGTATGTATGTCCCTGCCTCGCATCCTACGCTAAAAAGCACGTCGGTACCTTTTATTTGGTGCACATCAATATAATAAATGTTTCTCTTGCGCGCAACCTTCCTCACGGCAGAAAGCTTTGGGGGCGTCTGCGTTATTTCACCCACAAATGATGCGAGCAGGCTCTTTATATACTCTTCGCCGTGAAGCTTTTTAAAGCGCATCAGGCACACGTAATCCTTCCTGCTGCCGGAAAGATAGTGCAACATAGGGGTTGCGCGGTTTATTCCCACCACAAGCACTCCGGAAACCTGCGGGTCAAGCGTCCCTGCATGGCCGCTTTTTTGCGCGTGCAGCAACCTCTTGACAATTGCGCTTACCTCGTGCGAGGTTGGGCCCTGCGGCTTGTCTATTATCACGATGCTGCATGCGAGCATTTGCTCCATTGTGCGCTTTGAAGGGAAAGTGCCGTATTTCTCATCCGTTTCGCAGTCCGCCAGCTTTAGCACGCCCGCCACCCTATACCGAAGCCACGTCGTTTGTGGGCTCAAGGTGGCGGACTGATGAGCGCCTCTTTTTGTTGCCTATTGAGATTTCAGCAAAATTGCCCTCAAGCATTTTTGTCACTATTGCCTTCTTGCCTGCGTCGCGGCCCATTGTAACCACGCAAATCCTTCCGGGTTTCATTGCAACCATCCAAATCACCTTTTGTTTTTCCCTTGCTTTTTTCCTTTTGCCGCGCCTTTTTCCATTGCAGCATCAATTATTTTTTGCGCAACCTGCTGCGCGCTTAGACTTTCCACGTCAATCTGCAGGTCAAAATCATCGTGAGCTGTTATATCTATCCCGTAGACTTTCTTGTAGCGGGCAACATTGCCTTCATCGCGCTTTCTTATGTGCATAAGCGCTTCTTGCGTGCTTATTTTTTCCCTTGCAGCCAAGCGCTTTGCGCGCACGGCCTCAGCGGCATAAAGCCATACTCGCAAGTCCGCATTTTCCACAATCCATGGGCCAAGCCACGTTGTAATCACGCAATGGCCATCGTTTGCCTGCCTGCGAAGCTCTAAATCAAACTTCCTGTCTATTTCGCCGTCCTTGCTTTGGGCAGCCCTTTCCTGAAATTCCATGAGGGTTATGCCCTCTGCCTTTGCCAAATCCTTGAAAGTCGGGCTTACAAGGCGCATTCCAAGTTTCTCTGCAACGTATTCGCCTGCGGCGTTTTTGCCGCTTGCGCAAAAGCCAGAGATGCAGATTATCATTCGTTCACGTATTTTGTTTTGGAGTTATTTTTGAAGCAGCGGCTTCACGTATGGCAGCAGGAGTATTTCAACCTCGGTTTGCTGCATTGAGCCGTCCTTTATCCTCTGCGAGAATATTATTGCCTTTTTTGCGCACAAATGGCACAGGTTGCCCCCGTATATGCGCGAGGGGTGGCGGCTGCTTTTTGCAAGCGACGGGAGCGAATGCGTTGCGTGCAATTTTCCCTTGCACACTGCGCACGAATGCTTCTTTCCCTTAACGCGCCTCTTGTAAATGGTTGTTGTCCCCTGCGGGGTGCGCCTCTTCACCTTGCGCACTGAATTTGACCTGTTTTTTGGAGATGCCATAAAAATACCTCTCTGTAAGGCGGAAGATTCCGGCTTAAAAAGCTGAATTTTATCTCAATGAATGTTTAAAAGGCTTATTGCGCCGGCGGGTTTTGCTCTGGCGGGTTTTGCTCCGGGGGCTTTCCTTTCCCAAAAGCAAGCGAAGGCAATTTCACGTTCGCCTTTTTCAGCGCGCCCCTAAAGATGGAAATCAGTATGCTGAAGACAAAAGAGGCGAGGATGAAAAAGCCGGTTGCGCCAACAAGCCTTTGTATGTTAAGAATCGGCAGCGCAAATGGCAAATCAACAAAGTAGAAAGTGCCATTATTTACCGTTGCGCTTGCTGCATCAACTTGCTCGCTCACTTTTGCGTGCAGGGAAACGGCTTGCCCAAGGGAGTATTCCTGCCTGTCTGCGTAGGGGGAAATTGAAACTGCCTTTGTGCCAAGCACCATTTCCAGTATCCCGTGCTGCTTTGAAACAAGGTAAACGTCAGACGGCTTGCCGCCCTGCACGTAGAGAGCTGTTGAGTTTTGCGCAACTGAGCCGTTGTTTATGAAAGCCTCTGCGGACACCACCCATGCGCCCTTTTGGGTGCTGTTGAGGATAAAGCAGCCGGAGTATATGAGATCGTTTGCAACTGCATCGCAGTGCGCAAGCAGCCCGTCGTCATATAGCGCAACCTTGAAGTCGTCAGAAGTGTAGGGCTCAATCGCCGTAAGGAGCATTATGAGAGGTATGAAAAGCCCGAGAGTGATGGGCAGCATGCGCATCTGAAGCGACATCATTTCGCTAAGCATGGGACCCTGTTTTTTCATTAGTTCGTCCATTTCCTTTGTGTCTTTGCGCTTTGAGGCCTCGCCGATTTTTTTGGAAATTGCGTTAAGCTCCTTGTTTATTTCCATGAGCCGCTCAGATTTGCCGAATTTTTTTTGCAGGAATGTGGAAAGCAAAACGTATGCGAGCGCCGCCAGCATGAGGAATATTGTAAATGAGTTCTGGTCAAAAATTTCCATGTGTGCACCTGAAAATCAAAGCAATGACGAGAGCCTTGCGCAAGCATCTGCAAGCGAGCCGTCGCGGTTGAGTATTATGCACGCGGGCGCGCCCGCGTGAATGCGGAGTAGGAAGCCAAAAACGCGCGGTTTATTGCCTCGTGCTCAAGCAGCCCCTCCACGTCAAGCTCGCGCACGCGCCCTGCCGCCTGCATGTCCTTGCGCCGCCGTTCCAGTATTTCGTCCGCAGGGGCGCTTATGAGCACAAGCACTTCAACGTCAAGCCCTGAGAGAAGCGAAAAGGGCAGCCCCGGAAGGTAGCCGCGCGGGGTGTTTATTGAGCAGTGCGTGTCAAGCAGTATGCCGCCCTTTTGCGCTGAAAGCTTTTTTGCCACAAGGGATTGCATGCGCCGTTGCTTTTTTGTGTCAAGCCTGCGTATTTCGTCCCGATGGGATATGCCGAACTCCTTCTGGGCTATTTCAAACATCAAATCCCCATAGTTGAGGATTGCCCTGCCCTTTGTATCGGCGCTTTTGAGCACTGTTGATTTTCCGGCGCCCGGAACGCCCATTATTATTGCCATTCCCATGTGCACACCGTTTTGCTGATTTCTAATTTACGAACGCCTAATTCCCAAACAATTTTGAAAGCACGGGCATTGAGTCAAATGCGTTGCGCGCCTCCAAATCCTCGTAGAATTTGTGCAGTATGCCCACTGTGAGCAAAATTCCCGTGCCCGTGCCAAGCGCGCCGGTCATGTCCGCAAGCGCAGCCAGAAGCCCGACAAATGCGCTGCCCAGTATTGTGATGGTGGGTATGTACCTTTCAAGTATGCGCTCTATTATGCGCGGGTCGCGCCTAAAGCCCGGTATCTGCAGCCCTGAATTGTCAAGCTGCGTTGCAACGTCGCGAGCGCTCATGTTTGCGGTTTCCACCCAGAATTTCCCAAAGAGAACGCAAAGCACCATCATGAATATTACGTAGGTTATCACGTGCACGTATTCAGGGATGCCAAAAAGCGGGGTTTTGGAGGTTGCAAGAAGGTTCATGTACGCGCCAAAATTGGAGTTTGCAGGGTGGTATATCGGGGAGATGAAATAGAGCAGCCCGTCATACATCCTGCCGCCGGAGGAAAAGCCCACCAGCTGCACAAGGTCAACCCCTCCAGAGCACACGCCTTCAGCCTCAAGCAAGTCGCCCCCTATGCACATGTGCTTTCCCTCAAGCGCAGGCGCCATGAAAGACAGGTTCAGCATGAGTGCGGAAGCTAATATAACTGGGATGTTGGACACGTAGAGAAACTTTATCGGGAAGCGGCTTCCAAGGCCGCGCGCCCTTTCAAACGCCAAGGGTATTTCCACTTTTATGCCTTCCGCATATACCACAACAAGGAACACGACGGCGGTGAAAAACAGGGGAAGAAGGACTATGAGCGCGCTTGGAAGCGCCTCCGCCCCTCCGCCAAGAAGCGCATCCACAACGCCGTTTTGGCCCGTGAGCAGGTTTATTGTGCCGCCCACAACCGAGAGGGAAACTCCTGCCGCAATGAAAAGTGAGATGCCGCTGCCTATTCCGTATTTTGAAACTATTTCATCTAGGTAAAGCAGTATGAGCGAGCCCAGCGCAATTTGCAGTATCACGATTGCCTGCATTGCGACAAGGCTGCCAAAAAACGGCGGTTCTAAAAGAAATCCTCCTGCATTGTTGTTTGCGCTGCTTGCGAGTATGTAAATTGCAGCCTCAACAAAGCACAATGCTATTGCAAGGAGCTTTTGCGCGCCCTGAAATGTGGCCTTTTCCTCGGGATTGCTCATGTCAACTTTTATTATTTTCGCGCCGGCAAAAAGCTGCAGGAAAATGCTTGCAAGCACTATTGGGCCTATGCCGGTTGTGAGAAGCGAGCCCATCCTGCTTGCAGTTACCACCTGCAAAAAGTCAATGGAGGCAAAGCGCGCAGGGTTTACCCCGACTGCAGGGATATTGTACATTATGAAGAATGCAAGAAGCGCCACAAGCACCCAGATGAGCCGCTCCTGTATGCGCGGCTGGTATTGCGGGGCTTTTATTTCAGGGAGGAAACGAAGCGCGGGTTTTAGGAAATCAAGCGTGCCCATTTGGTTTCACCAACTATTGGCTTTTTAATAGGAAAAAGCCAGCCAATTACAGGCGGGAACTTTATAAAGCTAAGGATGGGTTGGAAAATGCGCTTACTGCGTTTTTTCCTTTTCCTGCAAAGCCTCTTGTGCAGGCGCGATGCTTTCCGCCTTGCCGCCCGCCTTTTCTATTTTCTCCTTTGCCCCTGCCGCAAAGGAAATTGCGCGCACGTGAACTGCGTGGGAAAGCTTCCCGCTTCCAAGGACTTTTCCGGCAAACTCAAAAAAGAGTTTTCCGTCCTTTGATGCAAGCTTGCCTGCAAGCGCCTTTTGCTCAAGCTCAAAAACGTTTAGGCATTTGAGGTGCTTTGCATTGGGCATTGTAAAGCCGCCGCGTATGAGGAAATCAGGCTCCTTGCTTGTGATGTAGGTCATGCGGTGCTTGCCCATGCCCGCTCTTCCCCAGCCTCCCTTGTTGCCCTTGCCCCTGTTGTTTTTGGCATTTCCTTTTCCGTATGAGCCGCTGCCGAGGAACTTTCTCCTTCTTTTTTGTTTTCTTTTTTCAACCATGATGGCACCTTTTATGCGTGCAGTTTATGCGCGCAGCATTGATTTGAGAAGCTTGTCCATGTCGGGCCGTTTTCCAAGAGCCCCCTTGGGGTACATGAATTTTGTCTCATCATACCCGCCCGCCGGAGGCGAGAGGAAAAATGGCTTTGAAATTCCAAGCCCTGCAATTTCCGACGGGTTTGCGTGCACTTTTGCAGCCAGAGCCTGCACTTGCGTTTCGCCCATTGCCTTGAGGCTGCCTTTTTCGCCCCTGCCGCGCTTGTAAAGCAATGCTGCGACTATTTCCATTGAAACTTCGCCGTATGCGACGTGTTCGCGCACCACCTGCAACATCCCCATGTTTTGGGGAGTGTCTGCGACAAGGGTGCAGCTGTTCACTCTCGTGAGCTTAAGGCACTCCATTGTTTTGCGCACTTGCGGCGGGTTGGAAAACAGCCCGCGCACGCGGACCACTGCGATGCATTTCATAAGCATAACCTCCAGTTATCATTGCATTATCATAGCCATTTAAGCGCTGGCTTCTGCGGATGCGCCCTCTGCGACTGCTTCGCTTGCGGCTTCTGGCTTCATTGCCGTGCTTTTGAGCTTTGCGCTCCATGAGCCCTCAAAGCGCATTGTGTTAAGGCTGGAAAGCGCGCTTGCGACTGCCATTGCATTGTTGTATATTGTCTCCGTGTGGCCGCGTGAAAAGCTCCATACGTCCTTTACGCCTGCGAAAGTGAGCACTTTTTTCACTATTTTGTTTGCGGCGATGCCAAGGCCGCGCGGGGCTGGATTGAGCGTTACTTCCACTGAGCCTTTCTTGCCCACTACCCTTATCGGGATTGAGTGCGCCGTCTTGCAGCCGCATTCCCACGAGCCGCAGCCAAGGGGCACGCACACTATGTTCCTTTTCGCGTCCTTTACCGCGGATTCTATGGCGGGCTTTACTTCCTCGCTTTTTCCGCTGCCTATGCCAAAATGCCCGTTCTTGTCCCCGACAAGCACGATTGCGCGAAACTGCATTTTCCTGCCGCAGTCCGTCATGCGCTGCGTGCTTGAAACTTCAAGGGTCTCTTCCTGCAGGCCCGGAAGCAAAAAATCCGATATCTCGGACTCAAGTATTGTGCCGCCTGCGGAGTAAATTTCCTCTATTGAGAAAATCTGCTTGTTTTTTACCTTTACGCCAATTGAGCTTTTGGGCACCCATGCGGACAGCATCTCTTCCTTGCTGGGCCCATCGTTGCGCCTTTGTCTTAGTCTACCTTGCAAAGTATCACCATTTTGCTTCCAGTATTTTCTGCTTTGAGGCTGCAAACGCCTCCTCTATTTTCTTTGGGTCAAAATTTTCCCGCGCATATGCTGCAAACTGCGTGCCGCTTGAGGAGGCCGCGTATTTTGCAATGTGTGCGCCCGATATGCGGGATGCGTCAATCATTTTGCCGTCGTAATTTGCCTTCAGGCCCGCATCAAGGGCGCCTTGAAGGGCTGCGAACACTATTGCGCCCTTTGAAGGAGTTGCAATCCCCACGTCAAGCACAAAGCCGCTTATTTTCTTTGTTGCCGCAAGCTTGCCGGCAAAAAGGCCGGTAAGATATGCGCTCGGGGTGTTCCTTCTTGCGCCCCAGCCAAACTTGGAAAGCTGCTGGGATTTTGCACATGCAAGCACGCTGTCCCCTGTTGGGGAAAATGCAATGAATTGCACAAGCACCCCCCTGCGGGACTTGCGCACCACCATGCGGGGCAGGGTGCTTTTTACAAGCCCCAGCCTGCGGCTGTAGTTTGTAAGCCCAAGCCTTCTGCGCCTGAATGCCACTTTGTATGCCGGTCCTGTTGCTTTTGACATATTTACACCATTCCTGTTTTACGCCAGTCATGTTTTACGCCAGTCGTGTTTACTTCCGTTTGCGCTGTTTATCATGCGGTTTCGCTTTGCTTTGCAGCCTTGGTGTTTTGGGGTTTTTCATCCTCTATGTCCCCAAGCTTGTTTTCCTTTATGTATGCAAGCATGTTTGCAATGCCGCGGAATGCGCGACCCTTTATCATAAGGTAGAGCTTGCGCGCATCTGCGCTGCCCACCCTTCCTTCATCCTTTAGCCTTGAAAGCACTGCGCGCAGCGAGCGCACGCGCACCATCCAGCTCTCTTTTGCATTTTCACGGCCGAACTTTGTGCCCCGGCGGCTTCCCATGCCGCGCCTGCGGCCTTTTTTCTTTTGCGCCGCGCGCTTGCGCGAGCGGCCCTTTCCCACGCCGGTTTTGGCAAGCACTATTATGGTGCCATCCTCTATAAGGCTGCGCGTGTCTTCGCGCGTGAGCGCGTCTTTTACTTTTGAAAGCTGTGCAGGGTCAAACTTTATGCGGCTCTCGCCCACTGAAAGAATGCCTGCTGCCATCCTTCTTATTGTTTTTACTCCCATAAGATCACTTTTTACTTGTTAAGCACGTGAAGCGACAATTCAGCCGCTTTTTTTACTATGAGCGCACGCTTTTTTACGCCCACGCCCGAAGCCATGCGCACCAGCACGTTCTTTGCGCCCTCAAGCTGCGATGCGTTGTGCACGAGAATCTCGGGCAGCCCCAAGGGGTGCAGATGCCGCGTGGCTTTTGCATTGCGGTGCCCGATTGAGGGGGAGGCTCCCATGTATTTTAGCTTGAGGCGTTTCTTGTTGTCAATGCCACGGCACGTGCGCCAAGAGCGGCCAATCCTTTCGCGGGACTTGCGACCGTAATTTGGCCTTAGGAACTTCGGGTGCTTTTTCTTTTTTATTTCTGCCATGATATCGCCAACCAGTTATTCTGATATGGGGTATATGCCGTCCTGAAACACGCGGCTGTCGCGCCCCACTATTTTTGTTGCGCTGCGTATGTTCGCAATCGTCTGCCCCACGTGCTCCTTTGAGCAGCCGCTCACCGTAACTTCCTGACCCTTGACCTCTATTTTGGTGCTGCCAACTATTTTGGCGTTGCGCGGCTGCTTTTCACCAAGGAAATTCTTTATTATGAGCTTGGGGCCCTTTATTTCAAGGGACATGGGAAAGTGCGCGAATATTATTTTCAGCTTGTGGGAATATCCTTCGCTTGCGCCCTTTACCATGTTGCGCATGTGCGCAAGGGAAGTATTTTGCAGGTTCAGCGGGCCGCTTGCAGAAAGCGTATCGCCCTCGTGCACAAGCTTTACGCTTTTTGGGAACGTATACGTAACTTCGCCCTTGGGTCCCTTTACTGAAAGCACTGAGCCTTCAAGCTTTGCTGTGAGCCCCTGCGGTATTTTTATCATGCCAATCACTTTTTTTCATTCTGTTGTTTTCATTCCGTTAGTATACGAACGCGAGTAATCTTCCGCCAAGCCCTTTTTGCTTTGCCTCTTCGTTTGACATCAGGCCCGAAGAGGTGGAGACTATCAGTATGCCAAAGCCCACGCCGGGAATGTATTTTTGCTCCCACTCGTTCCACTGCGTGCCCTTTATCGGGTAGCGCGGCTTTATTGCGCCGCACTTGTTTACCTTGCCTAGGAGCTTTATGCGGAACTGCCCGCTTTTGCCGTCGTCAACGAACTCAAAGTCGCCGATAAAGCCGCGCGCCTGCAGTATTTTCAGGGTTTCGCGCACGAGCTTGCTTGGGTGCACCTCGCAAGTGGGCTTCCCAAAGTGCTCATGGGTTTTTATCGTGTTGAGTGCGTCTGCGAGCAAATCATTTGCCATAGTTTCACCATTCTAGAATTTCCGGAAGCCGACGTTCTCGGCTACCTCCCTAAAGCACCTGCGGCAGGTTTGCAGCCCGAAGCTGCGAATCATGCCGCGCGCATTGCCGCAGAAGCGGCATTTGCGCTTGCCTTTGCCCTTTTGGCGGAACTCAAGGGAGAGGGTTTTTTGCTTTGTTTTCTTTTCTGCCAATATATCACCATATCACATTTACACTACGTTTATGCCAAGCTGCGTGCGCGCAAACTCCATGCCGTCCTCTTTTGTGAGAAGGTGCGCCTTCCCTATTTTCGCGCACGCGCGCCTTCTTTGTGCCACGCGGTAGCCGCGCCTTTTGAGGGTAACGCACACGTCAAACCCTATTATGCCGATTTGCGGGTCGTACTTTACCCCCGGCATGTCAATGTACTCAGGAACCCCGAATGAAAAATTCCCGCGCGCGTCAAAGCACTTGGAGGGGAGCGTGCCCGCCTTTACCAAAAGGGCTTTTTTGAGAAGCTCTAAGGCTGCCTTTCCCCGCAGTGTGGTTTTTGCGCCGATTGGATCCCCTTTCTTTATCTTGAAGACGGGGTTGCGCACGCGCGCCGCTGTTTCAATTGCCTTTGTGCCGCTTATGCGCGAAAGCAGAAGCTTTGCGTTTTCAAGGTCCGCCCCTGCATGGCCCACGCCTATGTTGAGCGTTACCTTGTCAACCACTGGTTCTTTCATTTTCATCATAAACACCCTAATTGAATGAATCATCCACTGCGAAAAGGTATTTCGCAACCGTTACAAAGCTCTCCTGCGTCCCCTTGAGCTTTGCTTCCGCGTCCATGCTGCCTTTCCTTTCTATGAGCCCTTCAAACTGCGCTATCTCGCCGGCATGCTTGCCCGAAGTTATCAGGCAGCGCGCGCCGCTCTTGAGCTTTATTACCTGCGACATTTTCGCCCCGTCATCAAGCACCGCCGTGTCGCCGACTTTGATGTCGTTGTCCGCAAGCATGTTGCGCCCGTTGTGGAACGTTATGCACGTTTTGCCGCCGCTGATGGTGCTTTTGCCCACCACCTTTAGGAAATGCTTCTTTGCGTTTTCTGCGGATATTTCAACAGGCTGCAGTTTTCTTGCGCGTATTGTCATTCTGTAGCTTTTCCCCTCCAGTGGCAGGCTTACAACGTCCATCAGCCCGATTGGGAACTTTGCTTCCGTGCGCGCGATTGAATTCACGAGAACGCGCTTTGCGCGCAGCACTTTTTTGCACTCGCGCAGGTCGGAAACCACCTTGAGCACGTCGCGCAGAAGAACTCCCAAAGTTATGCTTGCGCCCTTTGGGTGCGGGCCCGGAGAGGGTGCGAGAAGCCATCTGTTTTCCTTCTTTCCCTTTATTGCAAGGGAATTTGGCGCCCTTATGCGCAGATAGTGCGGTGAGCCTCCTTTTTTTGCCATATTATCATCCCATTTCTAATCGTGTTTTCATTTCTAAGCCTGTTTTTTGCGCAAATTCGCGCGCTTTCCTTTTGCAAAGTCCCCGTCTATTATTTCCACGCTGGAAGGTGAAACCGCCCGCGGCTTTTCAACCCCTTTGGCGGTTTTTGAAACAACGCCCTCAACGTAAATGCGGCACCTTGAGCAGTCCACGCGCGTAACCGCGCCCGTGTGCTTCTTTTTGTCGCCGCTGCGAAGGCGGACCTTGTCGCCCTTGCGCACAAGCGTGCTGCGGCAGATTATGCCAAGCTTTGCGCGAAGCTCTTTTGAAATGTGCACGTGCAGGAACTTCCTGCGAAGGTGCATGGGGGCAAGCGCCCGGAACTTTCGCTGCTTTCTTGGCTGGCCGCTTTTTGTCATCATAATAATCAACTCATACCACTGCTGCCGCGATTGCCGCAACCTTTGGGAAGCGGTCCGCAACCTCGCGGCTTATTGCGCCTTTTATTTCGGTTCCGACAGGCAACCCCTGATCGTCTATTATCACTACCGCGTTGTCCTCAAACTGTATGCGCATGCCGTTTGCGCGGCGGAATTCCTTTCTCTGGCGCACCACGACCGCCTTGAGGATTTTCTTTTTCATTGCAAGCGAGCCTTTTTTCACCGCAACCGTCACGATGTCGCCCACGCCCACCTTTGGGTACATGCTGCGCACCGCGTGCGCGCCTTTTGTGCCTATTATCTGCACTATCTTTGCGCCGGAGTTGTCATTGCACAGTATTGTTGAGCCGGTGCAGAGGCCTTTTGTTACGCTTGAGCCTAATCCTTTCATTTTTTACACCCATTTTATTCCGCATGCTGCGTTGCGGCTGCCTTGGCTGCCCTGCCTGCCGCGCGAGCGCGCCTTTCCTGCTGCATTTTCTCGCGCGCTTCCAATTCCTCGTGCTTTTCGCGCACGATTGTTGCGCCCCTTGTGAGAACTGCTGTTACTATCCATGCCTTTGTCTTTGAGATTTTCCTGCACTGCGCGATGCGCACCAGATCGCCCATTTTGGCATTTATCTCAGGCGGGTTGTGCGCGGGTATGCGGGACTTGCTGCGCGCGTAGCGCTTGTATTTTGGTATGTATTGGACAAGGTCCTGCGCGATTATCACTGTGAGCTTTCCCTTGTCGCTCACCACCACTCCTTCTTTTACAAAGCCGCGCGTTGAGACAGGCTTGTTGTTTGCGATTAATGCCATTCCATATCACCATTGCCAGTATCGTCATTTTCATTCCATGCGTTTTCAGTTCGGGGTTTTCAGTCCTTTTTCAGTTCATGCGTTTTCAGCGCCTTTTTGCATTTTTGAAGGGCTTCATGCGCGCCTTTTTTGTGCGGTCTTCGCTCCTAAAGGCGATTTGCGCGCCCTCCACTTTTGTTTTCCTTCCTTCATACGTGAATACAAACGTGCATCCCTTTTTGGGGATGCGCACCTGCCTGCCCTGCGTTTCCAGCACCAGCGTGTTTTTCGTCTCGTCCACCACCATGCCTGACAAGCCCACAAACGGATTGCTTTGCGAGCTTGCGACTTTCGCATTCGTTCCCAGCAGCTCATGCAATGCAAGGTTTTGCGCGCAGCGCATTTTCAACGCCCCTATTGCAGGCCTTGCAGGACTGCAATGCTGGATTGCGTGTATCCCATTGATACCAACAGCGGCATTACCTTGGACTTGTGGTCTCCCTGCAGCACTATGAGGCCGTTTTTGGCGGTTCCGCCGCACGCAAGCTTTGTTTTCAGCTCCCGCGCGGTTTCCTCTATTTTGTCCGTCGTGATGCCTTCAACGATTGTTACAAGCTTCTTGAACTTCTTCTTTGTGGCATATACGCGTATTGTCTGCACTTCCTCTTTCTCTAGGATGTCGCAGGCGCATATTTCCTTCATGAGTCCGCATTTTGGGCAAATTTCAGGCAACGTTTTTCACCTCTGGTATGTTTTCCTTCTTTGCTGCTGGGGCGCTAGGTGGCGCGCTTTTTTGCACTGCGCCCTTGGATACTGTTATCCTGCCCTCCTTGCTTTCCTTTCTTTCATGCATTATTGTGAGCATGCGCGCTATTGTGCGGCGAAGCTCCCCTATTTTCCCCGGATTGCTCGTCCTTCCGCCGTTTTTCACAAGGCCGCGTTCGTAGTTGAGCTCGGATACGAACGTATCCATCTTGGCTGAAAGCTGCGCATCCGCAGTTTCGCGCATTTCCTTTTTTTTCATTATTGCCATCAATATCACTTTGGGATTATCTTTTGGGCGGGTGCGGCCTTCTTTGCGGGCCTGCTGCAAGCGCCTTGCGCTCTTCCTCCTTTGCCTCGTCCCCTTCGCGCCTCTGCTCAACGTATTCCACGCTTTCGGCAGCCGCGATTATCTTTGGAATCTCTATTTTCTTTACCTTGCCCTTTTTGTCAGGGAACACGGTGTTTGGCGCGACTATGCGCACAAGCACGCCGATTGCGCCTGACTTTGGATATGCGGTAACGTGATTCTCAAGCACAAGCCTTGCTGGCTCTCCTGCCTTTGGTATGTAGCCTGCAAACACGCGGAACGACTTTGAGCGGCCTCCCTTGGCGGCTATTTTGCCGCTTGCGATTATCTCCGCGCCAAGCGCGCCGTTCTCCATTATTTCACGCAGCAGTGAATGCAATATCGGGCGTATTTTCTTGCCCATCTCAATGAAGCGGCACGCCTTCTTTGCCATAAGGCGGGGCTCAAGGGAGGGGTTGCTCACTTCGGATGCGGATATCTGCGGGTCCTTTATGCCGAATTCCGTTGCGATTGCCTCCGTGAGGTCGCGTATGCTCTTTCCCTTTTTCCCTATCACTTTGCCCGGGTTCATCACTTCAACGTTTATGCGCGTCACCATCGGGGTGCGCTGTATGAGCACGCGGGAAAAGCCTGCGCGGTCAAGCTCGGCTTCAAGAAACGCTGACACCTTGTGGCGGCTTATTGCGTCTTCAATGAACTTCTTCTCTATTCCCATTGTATCACTTTTTACTGAGATTTTTGAATGTCCGGCTTGTTTGCAGTTTCTGTTTTTGCAGTTTGCGCTTTTGGAGCATCATTGGGTGATGTTTGGGCGCTTGTTGCTTTTTCGGTTTGCGCATTTGCCTGTTTTGCAGTTGCAGGTGTTTGCGCTTTTTGGGTTTCATTTGCTGCAGTTGTTTGCGCCTGCGCGGGCGCGTTAGGCGTTGTTGCCTTTTCCGCCTGCGCATTTGCTGGCTTTTCCGCTTGCGCTTTTTGCGTTTGCGCAACTGCTGGTTTCTGCTCCTTCTTTGGCTTTTGCGCCTTTGCAGCCGGCGCTTTTTGCGCATTGCCCTTGGAGCGGGGCTTTGACCAGTCCGGAATGGAAATTTCCTCAAGCACGACCTGCGCGTGCGCGGTTTCGTAGTCCATGCGCATGCGCTTTCCCTTGGGGGACATGCGCGGTATGACATCGCCCTTGTTTGCGGCAGCGTGCGTTACTTTCACGTTTGCGATTCCTTTTGCATTTGCGTTCGCGTATGCGCTTTGCAGAAGCTTAAGCATTATGCCTGCCGCTTTTTTGGGGTAGCCGCCCTTCCCTCCGCCCAGCTCCTTGCGGTGCCCCATGCCAGCGTTGTGCGTGCGGTAGCGGATTGCCTTTTCCCCTTGCGCGGCGGATGCAAGGAAATCAATTGCGCTTGCGGCGTTGCGCCCGCGTATTGAGTCGCATACCGCGCACAGGTCCTTGTAGGAGGCGTTCACGCCCCTCACGTATGCGCGTGCGAACCTTTTGTTGTTTTTTGGAGTGTACGAATACATAAATCCCACTTATTTGAGCGGTATGAACTTTGAGCCGCGCGTTGCGCCTACTCCCGGCCCTGAGTGCAGCACCCTTGAGGTCGTGTGCGCAAAGTCGCCAAGCCGGCAGCCTATCTTGTCAACGGTTATCAGCACGTTCTTGAATTCCTTGCCGTTGTGCACCGCAAACGTAAGCCCCACCCAAGCGGGAAGCACGACCGCGTCGCGCACGTGCGTCCTTATCACCTTGGCGGGGTTTGCCTTTTTTATTGCAGCCACTTTTTTCATGAACTTCTTGAACGTGATGGACTTTGAGCCTGCGCGCATCACGCTCCTGCGCGCGCGGGAAGTGAGCAGCGCGAACGCATCCTCGTGCGTAAGAGACTCAAGGTCTGCCTTTTGTTTTCCGCGTATTTTTTCTATTCTTGCCATTTATACCACTTCATTGCAAATCTCATTGCGAGTCCGTGCGCGTCTTGCGCCTTCCTGTTGAGCGTGCTGCTATGTGCCCGACTTTCCTGCCCGGCGGCGCTCCCCTTCCTATTGTGCTGCTGCGCCCCTTGTGGTGCTGCTTTCCGCCAAACGGATGGGTGTATGCGCACATCTTCACGCCGCGGTTAACCGGCCAGCGGCGGTTTTGCGCATGCTTCTTGTAGAAGTTTGCGCCTGCCTTCATGAGCGGCTTTTCAAGCCTGCCACCGCCGCACACCACGCCAAATTGCGCCCTGCACATTGCAGGAAGGGACACGACTTTTTTTGACGGGAGCTTTACATAAACGTAATCCTTTTCGCGCGAAACAATTGTTGCGTATGCCCCGGGCGCGCGCACGAGCTTTCCGCCGTCCCCCGGCTGCAGTTCTATATTGAACACCATTGAGCCGTCGGGCATGCGCACAAGGGGATATACGCCTCCCAGTGAGTAATCCGCTTCCATCCCAAGCCCCACCCACGAGCCAACATGCGCGCCCTCAGGAGCAAGAAGAATTATGCGCTCCCCGTTTGCAAGCGCAACTTCCATCAAAAGCGCGCCGCGCGCAGGGTCGTCAACAAAGCCTAAAACCTGCCCGCGTATGCCGGACTGCTTTTCCACGGCATCGTACTTGCGGTATTCAAGGTTCGCATAGTAGCGGTGCGAAGGAGCCCTGTATGCGCCGCTGCCCTTGCCGCGCCTCTGTTGTTTCAGCAACTTTCCCATTTTTTCACCATTATACAATCTTGAGCTTGGCTGCAAGGTCATCCGCCTTGAAGCCTTTTTTCAGCTTTACAAATGCGCGCTTTTGCCCCTTTGGGGTTATGTGCGTCGTAACTTTCTCAACCTTTACGGCAAAGCGCTTTTCAACGTCGTCCTTTATTGATTTTTTGGTTGAGCTTTTCTCCACTACGAATATGAGCTTGTTCTCAAGCTCAATCATGCCGACTGCCTTTTCCGTTGTTATTGGGTAGAGTATTGCCATTGTAATCACTGCATCTTGGCTATTTCTTCTATTGCGCCCTCTGTGAAAACAGTGAGCCTGCCTGCGTGCGTGCCCGGCGCAAGAAGGCAGCAGCGCAATTTTTGCGTGCTAACCGCATCCACGCCGCAGATGTTGCGCGACGCTTTTAGTATTTTGCTTCCCTTTGGGGCTACAAGAAGCACTGAGCAAGGGGTGCGAACGCCGCCCCTGCGGGTTCCGCCCAATCCCGTGCGCACTTTGCGCCTGGTGGCACGGTTTAGGTCTTCTTGCATTCCCAGCATGGAAAAGAGGCTTGCGATTTGCTTTGTTTTTGAAAGCTCCTCACATTTTCTCTCAAGCACTGGCGGGACTGAAAGCGTGTCTGCAAACTTGTGGCCCCTTTTTTGCACAAGCACCTTTTGCGCGCTTGCAGAAAGCGCGCACAGGAGCGCCTTTGCATATTCCTTCTTGTTCACTGCCTCGTATAGGCGTTTTTCAACATGCGGCGGGTGTGCGCGGCGACCCTTTACTGAGGAGGGGATGCGCCTTACCTTTCCAAAGCGCCCTTTTGCAAGCACTTCGCGGGGAAGCATTGCGATGCCGTGGTTCTTTGCAGAGCCGAAATCCTCCTTGCGCCCCTTGTATTTTGCGGACGTTTCCATTCCTGCCCATACGTAGCTTCCCTTTGGCTGGTATTGGGAGCTGTAATCTGAAAGCACTGCACGGTAAATGAGCTGCTCGTTCACCGCCTGCTCAAATTGCGCAGGAAGCGTAAGCTCGCGCAAGGGCTTTGCATCCATTGAATATATCTGTGTTTTCATAATCTCACTGTTTGGATTCTATTGAAACATACCTTATGTCAGGCGCTTTCGGGGCTGCATCCATGCGCACTGCCTTCCTTAAGCGTATCAGCCGCTTTGCCGGGCCGCCAACAGAGCCCGCAAGCATTATGTAGTCGTTTGAAACAACTCCGTAATGCAAAAAGCCGCCCTTTGGGGTTACTTCGTTTCCTGCGCCGATTTTCATTATGCGCTTGTTAAGCTCTGTGCGGTGGTGGTAGCCCATCTGCCCTGCCATCGGTGCGGAGTATTGCACGTATCCGGGGTGCCAAGGGCCCAATGTGCCTGCGTGGCGCACCTTGCCGGTTGCCTTTCTCCTTTGCTTGTGAACGCCGTGGCGCTTTACAACGCCCTGCCAGCCTTTCCCTGTTGTAACTGAAATGCTGTCAACGTATTCGCCAACCTTGAAAATGTCCGCGGCTTTCACTTCCTTTCCAAGAAGGGTTAATGCGAACTCAAGGGCTTCCTTTGCGTCCTTGCCCCCGACCGCTATTTCCATGCGCTCGGGGCGCTTTTTCCCTATGCCTGTTTTTTGCGGCTGCGCGTATACAAGTATAAAAATGGAATCAGGGGAGGAAGATAAAAGCGAAGTTGCATCAGAAGAAGAGATTTTCTTTATGCCCAGCGGGGCGAGCAGTTTTGCGTCCGTGCACAGCACATCAGAGAGGGGGTTTCCGCCCTTGTATGCGCGCACGCCATAAGCGCACATTGGCGGCACTTCAAGAATTGTTACCGGGGAGGAAACTTCCACTCCCTTGTTCGGGCACTCCCTGTCCTCTATATATGTAATGTGAGTCATGCCTGCCTTGTAGCCTGCAACACCAAGCAGCCTTTTTTCGCTGCTCTTGGGCCAAGCGTTTATGCTGGGCATCTGCGAAATCGCGCGCTTGCGCGGCTTGAAGGCGAGCGAGCCTCTCCTGTGTGAATGCCTCTTTGACATCGGTCATCTCCTCTGAGCGTTAAGCACAAAATATTCACGTGCAAATGATTTCCGCCGCATGCGATTGGCGCAAGTGTGGAAGTGTCATCTTACAGTTAAGTAAGAAGTGGCACTTATTTAGGGAACAACTGTTTAAAAGGCTTTTGGCGGCTGCGGCTGCAGTAGTTCCGAACATCTTTTGAGACAGAATAATAAAGCCGCCCCTGAAAATAGGTTTGCTTAGTGGTTTGGCGACCAACTAAGCAACTCAGGGGCGAGTAATATGGAGAACTGCAAGCAGAATAAAATACCTGCTGCCTTGATGGAGCAGGCAAGGAAACTAACGGCGTATGACCTGTTGAAGATTGGAAAAAATGCCGTTTATGGGGTGGCAGGAATACTCCAGACTGCGATTGAGGCAGCGGTAGCCGCCTCATCCATTGAGGCAACTGCAAAGGCTGCTGATGCAGACACTGTTTTCTATCATTTGGGAAAGCTCTCTGTTGAAGATACAGAAAGGATGCTCAAACAGCATGTTGGCAGGTCAGTGGAGCTTCTCAAAAGGAGGTTTGGCGGCAGGAAATATGCTGTTGCCATTGATTATACTGATGAGATGTTTTATGGAAACAAAAAGACAGAGGGAGTGGTTGGAACAAAGCGCAAGGGCAGCACCAATTATGCATTCCAATATCTCACTGTGAACATCGTTGTTGAAAACTGCCGCTTCTTCCTTTTTTCATATCCGATTTTTAAGAGGGGCGACAATTGGCGACATATAGAGAAGACGCTTGACATTCTGGAGGAGTTTGGGGTTAATGCGTATGTGCTGCTTCTTGACAGGGAATTCAACAACGGCATGACGCTCAAGCTACTTGATGGGAGAGAATACGATTTCATAACTCCCTCAGATCAGGATAGCAAATTCATAAGATGGAAAGAAACAGCCAAAAAATTCCCTGCAATTTCAAGATGTTGGAAGGTGGCTGACGCAGAAACAACCCTCATAATGCTGCAAGAAGGAGAGCACGTTTATGGCTACCTCACAAACATTGAAGAGGAGTTTTATCGGGATGATGCATACATTTTGTCTTGGCTTTATTCCAAGAGATGGGGAATTGAGACTGCACACAGAGTGGAAGATGGATTCAGGATACACACCACGACGAAAAATTGGATTGTGAGGTATTTCTTCTTCGTAATTTCCATCCTCATTTACAATCTGTGGGTCTGGGTAAATCTCAATTTCTGTCTCGTTGGGAAATTGAGGATTACTGTAGCCAAATTGAAGCGCATTCTGCTTTGCGCATTTGAGGAATTTTGGTTATGGCTGCGTTCCCCCCAAAGATGGTTCTCCATGCCCAGCCTGCAAAATGAAGGGAGAGGTTATTTTGCATGTTTTGGCAGGCTGCGCCTGCCAATTGGCAGCGCAACCGCGCTGCGCTGACACGGGAGAA
>JAGVWK010000004.1 GCA_018304295.1 Microcaldota archaeon
TGGCACTTTCCAGCCGCCACTTTCCGATGCCCAATACTCGCAGCTTTCGCAAAATTACACAGGGCTTACGTCCGACATAAACGCATTCATCGCATCCACCCGCTCCCCGCAGGAGCTTTTTGTGGGAGTGGGCACGACCGTGAGCGCAACAAGCGTTAATGGTGCAATGTCCATACTGAACACAATCGTCCCGATAAACTTTCAGATGCGCCAGCAGCTCTCGCCCTTTATACTGCCTGCGGTAATACTGCTCACAGATGCCTCCATACTCTCCCTCATACTCGTGGCATTCGTATTTTCCCTAATATACCTGCGGGGATTTTTTGCCAACAAGCTTGTGCTTGCCGCGTGGATTGGAGTAACAATAATGTTTGTGGGCTTTGTGCTTGTGGGCTCGCTTGGCATGTTCTATGCAATGCAGGGGTCAAGCGGCATTTCAAGTTTCTCGGATTTTTATGCGCAAGTGCAAAGCTCCCCTATGGGCGTGATAATACTTGACAAGACCGCAACTGCGGACGTTGACGAGCTTGCAATGGCTTCGTGCGCCGCGCAAATAAAATCCCAGCTTGAGTCGCTTGACAAGACCGCGATCGAATACACAATAAACGGGGACGTGTGCACAATAGGCGACAACGCATCAACGCTAAGCACAAGCAACTGCCTTGCAAACGTGCCGGATTACCCTATATTCTACCTCAAATACGCCTCTGAAAACAGCGTGCGCTTCAGCGTTGTTGAGCAAAAGCAGGCTACAATCGCAGGCAACAGGGAATACTTCAACCGCTGCGACATAGGCAATGTGCTTAACTGATTTTCAAAAATAGCTAACAAGAAAATTAAAAAGGTGAAAAAATGGCAAAATTCGCACTCTCGCAAATGCAAAAATACGCAATAGCCCTGATAGTTGCGGCAGCAGCGCTCCTTTTTGTGCTTCCGCTTCTTATGCAGCCCGCGCAGCCTTTAGAAGACAGGCAGGTGGCTCCCGAAGTTTTCTTTTCTTCCCTTGAAAACGCGCCCTCAATTGCGATAATCGCAAACATATCAGCAGCGCGCACGGACGCGGCAAGAACGGCAATTTTGCAATGCAGCGTTGATTTGCGCTCCAACATAATAGCCGCAAGCGGCAAGAACACAATATACGTCGCATGCGAGGGCACAAATTGCCTTTATTCCGGCTCCAACGAGGGCAACGGGACCCTTTCCATAAACCCTTCGCAAATAAGCGGCCTTGTGGGCCCAATGCCGCAATTTTACATTTCTTACGGAATGCCTGTTTCCCCAGCATACTATGCAAAAAGGGCGCATTTCTGGGTAAACGACACACTTGTGTTCCCCTGCTCCGTATTTGAGATGGGGCAAAATAGCGGCACAATACCAACCGAAACATCCAATGAAACAAATACAAACAACGCTGTTTCAAACGAAACAACCTCCAGCGAAACAGCCCTTAACGAAACAGCCGCAAACAACACAAATGAAACAGCACCACTGGACGAAACGGTGGCAAACGAAACCAGCGGAAACTAAAGGGCACTATAGCCGGAGTGGAATGGCGCCTTTTTTACCTATACCTAAGGAACGCCCCTACCCCGTAAAACATCTGCAAGAATTGCGACCCTTCTGCGGTGTTTGAAGAAATTACCTCAACTTTTGCGCCCGTGCTTTCCGCAAGCGCAATCAAATTGTCAGCCAAGTTCTCGCGTGAAATTTCCTTAAGCGTGCTGTCCTGCTTTTTCACGTCCGACTCATTTTGCGTGCCGCACGCAGGGCACAATGGCTTTTTCTCATCCCCTTTTTTCACGTTCATTATTGGCTGTGCAGCGCACCTTTGGCACGCATAAGTTACCCGCTCATAAGGCAAATCCTCGCTCACAAGAAGCATTTGCGCCTTTTTTATTGAAAGCGCCTCGCGCACAGAAGCCTCGCCGTATGTTGCAAGCCCGCTGCTCACAACCTCTTTTATGAACCTCTCCACAAGCGCGCGCTCCTTTACCGCCTCCTGCCCTGCTATTATGTCAGTTGATTTTGCCATGAGCTCGCGCACGCCGTATTCGTCCGTGTAGCCGGTGTCCACGACACCCATCACCTTTATCTGGTAGTTGAACGGCTTCATCTTGATGAAATCATCCTTTGCGGGCCCCGGGCCGCCCACAATTACGCCCTTTAAGCCCGTAAGGAAATAAGCGTCCATCTGATCGCCTATCCTCTTGTAATAAAGTTCAATGCTCTCCTCAATAAGGCGGGCATACCTGTTTGCGCTGTTGTGCACAATAAAGCCGTTTGCAACAAAATTAAACGCGTTCGGCACTGTCAAATCAACGTATTCCCTTTCCCCCCTTATTGGCACCTTTTGCGCAATGCGCGCAACCCCCACCCCTTCAGACATCCACTTCCCAAGCAGCTTCTGCGCCAATTCCATTTTTCCAATAGCCCCTGCCCGTGCAAGCAGAACTGGCGCAATGTTGCGCAAAAATGCCTCCCTCCCAAGCGGTTTTTTATTCCTGAAAAAATTGCTTGCAGCATGGAAATTAGATGTTTTCAAGTCCATGCTTTTTGCAAATGCATAAACTTCCCTGCCATCCACTGGCACCTGCTCAACATGCTGATTGTTTATTGCTTTTTCTGCCGCATCCCTGAGCTTTTTTGCCTTGTCTTCCCTGAAAAACCCTATTTCGCGTGCGTAAGACCTCAACGACTCCCGGTCTGATATGCTCACGCACCACTGCGGGTTGCCCTTTACTTTTTTTTGCCCGCAAGATGCCCTTATTCCAAACCTCAATAGTATCGCCTGCAACTGGCGCATCATTTCCAGCGAGCACATCGCAATTTCAACGCGCCTTGCGTGCATGTAACCTTCCGCATCATACAGCCCAGCAAGAAACGCAGCCTGCACCCTCAGTGGGGACTTTTGTATCTGCTGCGGAACGCACCGCGTATCCGAGCTTGCAACTATCTGCGGAATTTCGCTTTTTATGAATTGCGCGAAATCCTTGCTGTAAATGCGCATCTCGTAATATTCCTTTTTTGCAAAGCATCCTTTCTGCCCCCTCTTGTCCACTTTGTAAGTTTTTGCCTTTATCCCAATTGCCTTTTGCACAATGTCCTCATACCTTTCCACCATCTTCGGATAGCTTTCATAAATGCACACCCTGTTCCCATCAAGGCTGCCATCCCCTGATATCACCCCAAGCAGGTATGCAAGCTGCGGCGTATATTCGTGCGGAAGCTTAAGCGGCTGCTCAATGAACTTACCCTCCTCAAGCCACATGCCGTATAATTTGTACATTTCCCTTATTTTCCCTGCTGAAAGCTGTATTTCGCCTCTTTCCATCCTGCATACCGCCATCTGTGATACTCCAAGCATTTGCGCAACTTTTGCCTGCGCCAGCCCAAGGTGCGCCCTTTTTTCCCTAAGCTTTTCAAATTCCGCATCATCAAGCCTGAGCCCAAATGTAGGCTTAAACCCTATTTTCACTCCCTTGCCTTCATGCCGCATCTTTTTTGCAACCAGCACCCTGTCCCCTATTTTCAGGTCTTTTGCATAAGTTTCCCGTGCCCCGTTTTCCCCAACTGTGAAAAACCTGTGCCATGCAGTGGCAACAATTTCCATTTTGGGCGCGTGCGCAACTATCCTGTAAGCCTTTTTTGCCCTTGTTTCAAACCTGTCAGAGCAAACCCAGTCCCCGACTTCAAAACGCGACAAGTCCGCGCCTTTTATCCACTCACCTGCCTCAATGCTGCCAACAGGCAGCAGCCTCCCGTCAGAAAGCGCCACCATGGTATCAGGCGCAAGGCACTGCCCTCCCTTGCGTATTTTTGCATGCGCAGTGGAGTTCAATTTTCTCACAATCTGCACGTTTGTGCCCCGCAGCACCGCCAAAGTGGCTTCCCTGCCGTCCATCACAAGCAGCCCGTAGCTGTCTTTCACGTCAAGGAGCCGTTCAAGGGGCTCAAGGAAAAAGCGCGAGTCGCACCGATAAAGCTGCACGTTTATTTTTTCGTGCGGAAAAACAGTGTAAAGCTCAATGTCAGTGCGCGCAGGGTTTTCCGAGACGTTGCCGCAGAAAATCGCCATGCCGTTCTCAGGCGCCTGCCTATAGAGCTTAAGGTGCTGCAATATGCGCTCAAGGGCGTCCGTTACGTTTTTGCGCGTGCTTTTGCTCTTTATGTTTGACGCCTGCCCCGCCTCCTCGCGCAGCTTGTTTGCAACCTCGTGCACAGCATAGCCGGGCGGCATGTACACTGAAATGAGTTCGGTGCCCGTGCCCTTCATGCTGCGCAGCACCTCAAGCTGCTTTTTCAGCTCATATTTTTTTTTGCTCTCTTCATCCATGCTAAAACCTTTTATCCACTAACTATGCACTCTCTCCTATAAAAAGTTAGAGGAACTTTACCTGCCCGCTTTCCAAAAAGTACTGCGCACCCATTATTTTAAGCTTTCCATCTTTTTCAAGGCGCGAAATAATAGGGCTTTCGCGCCGTATTTTCCTCATTACGCATGCGACATTCTCCACTATGCTTGCATTAATCTCATAGTTTTTCGCCCCTGCCGCAACCTTCACTTCATCCACAATGTGCTTAATGTTTCCCTCTTTGCACTCCCCTTTGCATTCGCAAGTCGCCTTTACCGCGCCGCACCCCTCATGCCCAAGCACAACTAAAATAGGCGTGTGCAAATGCGCGCACCCATACTCAACGCTTCCCAAGGAAACCCTGCCCACAATGTTGCCCGCAGTCCTTATTATGAAAATTTCCCCCATGTCCGCATCAAAAATATACTCAGGCACCACCCTGCTGTCAGAGCAGCTTATAATGGTGGCAAAGGGATGCTGGCCTGCAACAAGCTCTTTTCTTCTTTTCACCGCTTCCTTCCCTTTCATTTTACCCTGCATAAAGCGGGAATTGCCTTCCCTTAACCTAGCTAAAGATTCGTTTGCGTCCATAAATTCTACCGACGTTACTTTCTCAGCCAACCTTTAAAAATTGTTTCCTACATAATATTATCCATACAGACACCAATAATAC
The DNA here is from genome assembly GCA_018304295.1 of Microcaldota archaeon. Classification (GTDB taxonomy): domain Archaea; phylum Micrarchaeota; class Micrarchaeia; order Anstonellales; family Anstonellaceae; genus Anstonella. The sequence continues at coordinate 5,026 of JAGVWK010000004.1, forward strand.
GAAACCTTAGAGAATACGAGGTATCAACATGACTTATCTGAATGGCCGGGATCTTGCAGTGAACCTTGCAAGGCGCGAAATGCCATGCGCCAACCCAGAAAGTACTGCACGCAAGTTGGCAAGAATAAGGAATGGTGTTTTTGGCAATGGGCCGCTCACCGATGTGCTGTCCAGCACCTACCACTCCAAATTCCTTACTTTCATGAATGAGGCGCAAAACGCAGGGATAAATCCAAGCGTTGCGCTTGCTTTTTCCGCCATTTTTCTCCACCAGCTTGAGCAGAAAACGTGGTCGGACTGCTCTAGCGGGCAGAATCCAATTGTTTTTCTAGCATCAAATACGTCGGAAGTAGACCCGCATGTTATTTTCGGCAATGGCACAGTTTCCGACGGGCGCATGAGCGGCTATTTCGGGCTGAGCATGAACGCAAGAAAAACAGAGCACGTAGGGCAGTCTGACGATTTCGTCCCCTTCTCCTATATGTTTGCCCACAGCGGCAACAAGCCGCCAGCAGCAATTTTGTTCTTTGGCGCATACCTGCCTACCAACGGTGAGCCTGACAGCGCAGCCCAGGCAGGCATAAACGATGCCGCGATGCTGGCAGCAATGCGCAAAGCGCTCTACATAAAGCGGGCAACAGACGCAAGGCACTGGATTGAGAACGACCTTTACCTATATGTGCCTACAAAAGAGGTTTCCCGTGCTTTCAAAATCCCAATAATAGCAGCAGTTTATGACGGCCGCGACCGCGTGGTGCGCACGGTTGACGCTGACGGCAAAATCAAGGAACCACTGTACGCTTTCATTGAGGAGCAGGTACTCCTTAGGAAATCCATGGAAAAGGAAGCGGACAGCCGCTTGGCAACAATAGCAAATAACCTGCGCAAGCACGAGCAGGACAAGCCATACCCTCTCATAATGGCGCACGCGCGCAGCATAAAGGAAGTTGGATGCGTGGACGCAAGGATAGCGCACGCGGGCGACATGCGCGGCATGATAAAGGAAATCGGAAGCGCGCTAACGACTGACCAGATGGTGCGCATCGCATCTTCCCCATTCTCTTCCGCTCTCATATATGGCGGGCACACTGGATGCGGCTATCTCAACACGCTTTTATCCGTGCACATGGCAAGCAGCAAGCTGCGCACAATGTTCGGCGAAAAAGACTACCGCCTGCGCAGGATGCTACGGCGCTCGCTTAACAACATAGCTGCCGGCGATACCTCTGTCCAGCTTGGCGACCTAGACGTGCAGAATGCCATTGAACACACAAACGGCTTGCGTGCAAGACTAAACGGAAACACAAACGAGCTGAATTTCCTGCTTGAACTCATGTGCAGCCCTGCGGATGACCTGCGCGCAACCCTGTACCATGCGCTTAGCAGGGGCGCAATAAAAATAGACGATGACGGGCTGCTTAGCATGCCAGCAGCCGCAAACGTGGAAGAAATGACGCGCGAACTGCTGCCTCCCGCAACCTTCCTAACTACGCGCGCCTTTGACGTATTTGTTACTGAAGAAGCAACGCGCATTGGCACGGATGTTTTCAATTTGGCGCTAAAAGATCCAGTTACCCAAAGAAAAATGCTGGATGTAAGGAGCAGCGCAGTATTTGACGTTGCCCCCATGGTAATGGAACTGCGGGCAGGCCAGCATGTTTCACCCGCCGAACGCCTGCCACAAAACATCCACGAGCTGCAAGGCCCGATAAAACGCAACCAGTTCTACCGCCCTAGAAGGTACGCCACGCTACTTGAGGAAACAATTGCGCACTAAGATTTTCTAATCCACTATCATATACGCAATAGTGTCCTGCAGCCCATAAAGCTTTGCAAAATGGCGCACCTCTTTCTGGTCCCACACGCCTCCTTTCTCGCGGCTTCCAAGGCGCGCATCATAGAGCGCATGCGGGCTTTTCCTACCAACCACAATACAGCTTCCACTATGCATCCCTAGCGTGATTTTTCCGTCCACCGCCCTTTGGCTTTCGTCTATGAACGCATCAAGGTATCTTCTCAGGCGCGTGTGCCACCCTCCATAATACACAAGGCGGTTCCACTTGTGGTCAATGCTATTTTTCACCTCAAGCTCGCTTGCGGTGAGGGTGAGCCTTTCCAGTTCCCGATGCGCAACCGACAAAAGAACCGCTGCGGGGCACTCATATATTTCGCGTGCCTTAAGCCCCACTATCTTGTCATCCACAGCGTCAATCCTACCGATGCCGTGCCTTCCGCCTATCTTGTTCAGCAATCCAACCACATCTTTTGTTTCGTGCACAACTTCCTTGTTCTCCACTTTGAGGCACGCCCCTACAGGAACGCCGTTCTGGAATTCTATCTCAACGTATTCTTTTTTCTTCGGGGCTTCAAGCGGGCCTGCAGTCCACTCAAACATATCCTCACTTGGCATTGTATTCTCATCAACGAGCATCCCCTGGCGTATTGTGCGCGCCCACATGTTCTCATCCATTGAATACTTGTGCGTTTTTTTGGCGTCAAAGGGTATTTTCTGCGCCTTTAAATATTCCAGCTCCTCTTCCCTGTGCAAATCCCAGTCGCGCACAGGCGCAAGCACCCGAAACTGCGGCCCCAAAACCCTAAGGGAATTCTCCATGCGCAGCTGGTCGTTCCCAATACCTGAAGAGCCGTGCGCAATAGCATCCGCCCCCTCCTTTTTCGCAACATCCACGAGCGCCTTTGCAATTACGGGGCGCGAAAGCCCTCCAGAATTAAAGTGCCCCTCATGCATGCAGTTCGCCTTTATGCCCCTTTTTATTGCTTCCCAAAACTCATTTTTTGCATCAACAAAAACGTGCTTTGAGGAAAATGGCGGCTTTTCCCTGTGCTTGTCTTTTTGCCCCATGTCAATGGAAACCGTTATCACCTGCATGCCGATTTGCGAAAGCAGGCTGCCAACCGCGTTTGAATCCAGCCCTCCCGAATACGCAAGCACCACTTTTTTTATCCCGCCGTACTGCTCCTTTGATATTTTCCTTGCACGCTCAAGGATGCCATTTTTTGCGACTGCCATTTTACCACCTGTTTTTTTCAGCCTGCGCGGCTGCCTTTCCACAAATTAAACAATATGCCTGCCCCAAATGCCCATACTAGCACAAGCAACCCAAGCGCATAAGCCAAGTCAAGCTTATTGTATTTTTTTGCAGCCGCCACGCCTTCCGATACCGCCGGCTGCGCATTTTCAGGGCCTTGTACCGGCAGGGTGCCCACTTCCAGCCTTGCATCAATCTGCTGCGCAACTACGTCAAGCTCCTGCGAAAAGCGCAAAAGCCTATATGCATCCAAGCTTGTTGGCTCAAGAGCGTATATGTATTTTGCCTGCCCGGAATAAACTTTTCCCCACAACGAGCTTCTGTTCTGCTGTGCAAGCTCCGCTGCTTTTTCCCGCACCAAGGGCGCATCCCCGAGCATTTGCGCCCTTGCCTCCACCATCACTTTTGCATACGTGGCATCAAACATTGCCTCCGCATACTGCGCTTTTGAGAGCGCATCCGTTGCGATTTCCAAATGCCAGCGCGCATCCGCGTCCGGCTCGTTTTTCCCGAATGCCTCGTTGGCTTCACTTATTTTCTCCTGCGCAATGACCGCCAGCAGGGACTCGTCCACCTGTTGCCCGCCCTCCTTTGCAGCCGCAAGCTGCGAAGCAACGGTGCACCAGCTTTGCGCAAAGAGCAATTCGTGCAGAAGGGGGTATTTTACTTCCGAATTCTCTATGAGCTTTGCAGTGTCCGCAAGCTTCCTCTCGCCCCACAATTTGCGCAAGGTTGCGCCGGTAACCCAATAGAAATTCTCATTGGTTTTTTTCGGGATGCGCACGCTTGCAAGGCACGCTTCCACGTCGCTTTTGCTCCCCACTATGTCAATTTCTCGCGAGCCAACCTTCAAAAATTCGCTTTCTATCCCAAGCAAAAACGCGCTGTTGGCGCTTGTATATGCATACCCCATCTCATTGAGCTTTTCATATTTTGCAATTTCGCTTTCAAAATAATCCACAAACCTGCCCAAATCCCCCGGTGTTTCTTCGCCGCTTTCCTTCAAATCCTGCCTCACCTCTTCTATTACTGACGCTGCAATTGCAGAGAAAATTTCAAGCTCCATGTCTTTTTCAATCGGCTGCAACCCCTCTGGCAGCGGCTCGCTTTGCACCTCAAACTTCTCCTCTATTTCGCTTCCGGAAGGCGCAAACGCTATTGCGCCTGCCTCTTCAAACGTCAATACCTCCCGCGCAGTAAATCCGTAATCCCTCTTAAGCGTGGAAAGCACGACGTGCTCGTAAATCTGCTGTTTTGGGGTGAGAATGCCCTTTTTTCCGGCTTTTGCGCTTGCAATCGCCTTTTCCACAATTCCCCCGACCTCCCCTATTTCGCCCTTTTCACTTATTGTGCCAGTAATTACGATGTCATCTCTTATCTCCCTGCCCTCAAGCGCAGCCTTGAGCGCAAGCGCCATTGCAGCCCCTGCGCTTGGCCCGTCAACGTAAGCAGTGCCATCGCTTGCCCGTATCCTATAAAGCACGTCGCACTGGAGATTTTTCCCCCCAAACGCAAAATTTGCCGCAATCTCCTGGGATTGCTGCGTCCCAATGCCTGTTTTTGGCTCTATGGACGTGTAGATTTTCCCGCTTCCGGGCCGCACCTCAACCTCAAGGGGCACAATTGCGCCTCCCCCATCCTCAAGCACGGCAGCCAGATTCACGCTGCTTGTGGCAGGCTCGCAGCTGGCTGCAGCGCAAACAGACGCAAAAAGCAGCGCAAAAAATAGCGCCAAAACGGATTTGCCAACCATGGCTGGCTTACTTTGATAAACTATTTAAACCGCTCTCCGAAATGATGCCCAAATCCAAAAGATGCAAAAAAGCAGCAGTGGGATCGTAGGGATTTGAACCCTAACATGCAGGTTTATTCTTCCCGTATTGGGAATCTGGAGCCTGCCGCGCTACCAGCTTACGCCACGACCCCTTGAACTTACATTCTTTCACACCATACAGTAACCCGCCCGTCCTTATGTAATTTTGGCGGTGCCGAAGTGGCATGTGCATTATGGCAGGCAGATTTTATATAGTTTTCAAAACTTTGCAGACCAGAACTTCACATTCTTTTTGAGCCGAATAACAAGCGCTCCGCCAACCTCTTCGGTTTCAAGCTCGTTCCAATCTTCATTTATCACTTTCATCAGGCATTCCAGCCGCAGGTCAAACCTATCTTCTTCCATGCACTCACCTCGTTTTGCATTGGAGGCGGGGCAAAATTAGGCATCTGTTTACGGGCAAACTACCATTTCGTCTAACTATCGGACGAAATGCATATCATTTTGTCTGAAATCCTGGAATGATACATCCACATTCATTTCATACAAACAATGAACTTAATTCTAATCTTTATCAATACCTTAAGGCGTATAATACTAAACAATACTAAACAATCATATACATTTAACATTAGTCAATACTAAACAATCATATACATTTAACATTAGTTTAAAGTTTTGAAAGTGCTAGCCCTGCCCCTCCCACTTTTCTGAATAAGGCCCAATTTCACCAAGTTAGCAAAGTCACCTACTGTCGCAGTGACCGATACATCATATTTACGCGCGACATCAGTTGGCTTGAGAGGCTTGCCTGCTTGTATGGCTGCGAGTATGTATTTTTGCCGCTCATTGAGTTTTTGGCCCTGCATGCTAAGCCGGACGGAAAACATGGAATCAGTAGTGAACTGCGGGTCCTTGAGCCCGTTTTGGCGCATCGCTTGGTAAATTTTTACAGTGCCCGACCCCCAAGCTTCAATGTATTTGCAAAGGTAGAACGCCCGGCCAATATTTGGGTTTTTGATTACGGACGAATGGACCTTCGCCAAATCTGCTATTTCCAAGCCCTCCAAGCGGCCAGGGTTTTTTATTTCAACATGATCCGGGCCAACAGTCACATACACAAATGACGGGAAGAAATAATCCCTGTGAGCTACCGCATTTACCAATGCTTCCCGTATCGCCCTTTCTGGTATCCGGGGCGTTTCTACCCTCCGCAAGCCTTCTACACGAATCTCCTTTGGCACTTTTGACATGATGAATTGCATTGCCTGCTCGACTGATTGGATGAGATTGCCATTGAAATCCTGCATATCCTGGAAATCCATTCCGGACGAGACAACAGCGCAACGAATGCCCCACACGTGAAAAAATGCGGATGGGTTCTTTGCGAAGAGCATCACGCCGCCATTTTTGATTTCCTTGCCGTTCATCAAGCCCAGCTTGGAGAGCAGCTCATCTGTTTTTGTTGCGGGGGAAGAAAGACGGCCGGCAGTTGCTGCCATGGAAGCAAACTTCTGTATTGTTTCCTCGTCCAAGTCTGCCAACCGGGCTTCGGGACATGAGACATCATCAAAGAAAACGGTCTTGTTCAAAAACAGGCTGCGGAGTTCTTCCGGGTCGGAAACCTTGAGAGTGGTCTTGTTTACGCGCTTATACGCCAGTCCATTGTAAAATATCGGCTTTCTTTTTGCAGGATGGACTGTGATAGCAAGGATTTCAAGCTGCCCGCTCTTTTCAAAGACTGTTTCAAATACGATGGCAGGTGTGGTTTCATTGTGCACTTTATTGGTAAACTGTTCCAGCTTCCCTTTTCCCATGGCAATGCCTTTCACCTTTCCATCGTCGCTGATGCCAACGTATATTTTACCGCCTGCTCCGTTGGCGAATGCTGTCATTGTCTGTGCGATATCATCCTCATCAAGTGATTCCTTGAATTCGGTAACTTGGTCTTCATGCATGTTCTCTCGCATGATATTATTGTGCATAAGGAGGTTTATAATATTAACTAATAGTAAACTTATTAGATTATTTAGTATTATTTAGTTTTATAAGAAGCAGCAAACTTCATTAATCAAACCTATCCAGCTTGCTCTGCCCTTTTGCACCAGCCAATTCTCCCTTTTTCCCGAACGCTTCGCCAAGATCAAGCTTCCATTTGTGCCTTGAGCGCTCTTCCCATATCATAAACTCCCTGGATTTATGCTCCTCAAAATCAGCAGATGTGCAGCTATTCACGCGCATAAAATGCCTGACAACTTCCCCATAATCAAGCTTGCCTTCGGATGCCAGAATCCCAGCCAATCCGATGTGTTTCACATGATGGCACATGTCGCAGAGCGCTATAAAGCCAACGAGTTTTTGCACGTGCGAAATATCATTGTACTTCCACAGCTCATGGCAGTTCATCCTTCCTTTTGAGCCGCAGATTCCGCACATGTATCCATATTTCAGGTAGGTTTCATGACGTATCATGTCCCATTCTTTTTCCGTTATTTTTGCCCTGAGATTTTTCCACCATGCGCTGGAAGGCACAAGCCCAATCTCAAGCTTGATTGCGTTTTTGCCCTCGTTGCCCAAGTGCCCATCTCCCTTCCATTTTCATTTTTATATTTTTGTGCCAAATTCTACGCCGTAGTGCAAAAAACAGATCAACCCGGCAACGTCGAGGATGCTTACGCCACGACCCCGCGTTTTGCAGTGCCATGTTATGGTTGGCAGCTTTTATATAGTTTTCAAGCTCTTGCAAACACTCTTTCAATGTTTTTTCTGACCCGTGCAACCAGTGCGCAGTTGACTTCTTCGGTTTCAAGGTCTTCCCAATCCACATTTATGGCAGCCATCAGGCAGGCGAGGCGGACATCAAACTCCTTCTTTTTCATGTGTTTGTCCACACCAGCCCCTCTTGCCCGTATCAAAAGAAGCTTGCAGCAAATCAAACTCAGGCACCTGTTTAGGCAAAATATCACTTCGTTTTTTTGCTAGTCAAAATGATACTCGAACATCCTTTCCCGCTAATTTGTGTAGATTATTTTGGCAAATTGATTTAACGAAATACTGCCTATTTTGGCAAATTGATTTACCAAAAGACTATTTATTTATAAATCTTCCTGCCATTAACTATGCTATGGCAAGCAAAATAACAGATGCGCAGCCGGCAGACGCCATTGATGCTTTGCTTATGCGCTGGAACCCAGAACTAGCGCACATGAACCAAACGGCAAAAGATGAGGGGGCCGCATACCCAAAAAGACGCTTTGTCCATTCCAAAATAATACAATACCTTGAAGGGCGCATCTTCATCGCACTAATAGGCCCGCGCGGAGTTGGCAAAAGTGTCCTGCTAAAGCAGATACACAATTCCTCCCAAAACTCATTCTACATTTCTCTGGATTCCTCCGGCGGATTGGATCTTTTCAATATTGCAAATGAACTGCTCGAAAGGGGCGTGCGCCTGCTTTTGCTGGATGAGATTCATGCATACCCAAATTACGGGCAGCAGCTTAAGAAAATCTACGATTTTGTGCCAAACATGAAAATTGTTTTCACCAGTTCGTCAGCAATATCTCTCTGGGGTTCTTCCTACGACCTCTCAAGGCGCGTGCGTCTGGTGAGAGTGGCACCATTTTCATTCCGCGAGTTCCTCTGGTTCGCGCATTCGCAGGTTTTCGCCCCGTTGAGGTGGAAAGACATCACCAACCGGAGCCGCTGCCGCGAATATTACGGCAGGACAATGCACGCGGAGACGCGCTTCAAGCGGTATCTGTGCGGCGGGAATTACCCATTTAGCGCGGGCGAACTGGAACCGATACCACTTTTTCGCAATACGCTGGAAACAATACTCACAAAAGATTTGTTCTTCTCAGCCCGCCTCTCATTGGAAGAGATACAGGATGTGCGCAGAATGCTGGAATTCATAGGGCGTTCCCAGTCGGAGGGCATCAGCTATTCGAGCATATCTCAGAACTCAGGCATTAGCAAATACAAGGTGCAAAAGTACGTTGATTTGATGGAAAAAAGCTTTGTGCTGCGGCGCGTGATGCCAAAAGGCACGAACGTTACAAAAGAGCCCAAAATACTTTTTGCACTGCCTTACCGCCTCCTCTATCGCCAGTATGACGATTGCATCGGGGCGCTGCGGGAAGATTTTTTCGTGGAAGCAATTTCATCCCTTGGAATGGGGATTGATTACCTCAAAGGCAGGATGGGCGAGAAAACCCCAGACTATGTTGTGGACGATTTTATATGTGAAGTTGGCGGGCATAGCAAGGGATTTTCACAGTTCAAGGGATTTGCCGCAAAAAAGAAAATCATATTCACGCAGCCGGGCATGCTTGATGAAATGCGCCGCCCGCTATTTTTTGCGGGCATGCTGGAATAAGCCCTGCAATCCCAAGGAGGATTTGCAGGAATGCTGTTGAAAATCCACACTACGGCACAGTAATATTTTTGAAGGGCTTAAGCTCAATATAAATAGGTTGTAACCCACAACAATACTGCCCTGGCAGGTGATGCGCATGACTGAACCAAGTACCCCCGAAAGCGACAGGATGGCGGAAAAAGCAAAAAAGACGGAAGAGGAGCTTCTTGCCGCGCAGGCTGAAAGGCAAAACAGGATTGCGCTTGAGGACACGCTCAAACGCCAAGAAACCGCCACTCAGCAGGACGCGCAAAGGGCGCAGGAGCACGGGCAGCAGAGCAAAAAGTAATGGAACAAAGGGCAACAGAGCAAAAATCAATAGAACAAAAAATAGCCGAGCAAAACATATCAGCAGAGCAGAAATCAATGCAAGAGCCAAAGCACCCGAACAGAAACCCATTTACGGCTCATCTGAATCGGCAAAATCCATAGAGCAAAATATAATGCAGGAAAACAGGGCAGCCGAGGAAAGGGCAATGCGCGCATCCAAGGCAGCAGAGCAGCGCGCATTAGAATCCTCCAAATCAATAGAAAAAATGGCGGCGCAGCAAAGCGGCGCAGCAGAGCACAAGGCAATTCAGGATGCGCGGGAAATTGAACAGAGGGCAGCGCAGCAAAGCAGGGCAACCGAAGAAAGAGCAATCCAGTCAGCAAGGGCGGCAGAGCAAAAAGCAATGGAACAAAGGGCCGCAGAGCAAAACAGGGCAATGGAGCAAAAAACAGCACAGGAAGCGCGTGCATCCGAGCAAAAGGCAGTTGAGCAAAGGGCGGCGGAGCAGGTCAATTATATGCAACTGCGGGCAATGCAGGAAAGCAAGGCAATGGAACAAAAAGCAATTGACCAAAACACGGCAATGGAAAAACGGTCTTCAGAGCAGAACAAGGCAGCAGAAGAGCGGGCAATCCAAGGCGCGCGCGAATCTGAACAAAAGGCAGCAGAGCAGCGGGCAACAGAGCAAAGGCTGCTTGAACAAAGAAAGCAAACCGAGGAAAAGGCAGCAGAGCAGAAAGCAGCCGGGCAAAAAGCAGCGCAGGAACAACAGGCAGGAACAAAGGGCGGCTGAACAATAAACTCCAAGAGGTCAACTTTCGCAAACCCAAGATACGGTTATTTTCCTATCCTTTGCCCCTCCTTTTTTCCTTCCCTATTCTTTTTTAACCCCTTTGAGCCATTACATAATGACTTTGCTCCCATAGTCTAGCCCGGTCAAGGACGGAGCCCTCTCACAATCCTTTTTCGCGCTCCAGGTGGGCACGCGCGAAAAAGCGTTGACGGAAAACCAAATACGCCATCAAAATGGTTGGAGCGAGGCTTTAACTCGGGTTCAAATCCCGATGGGAGCG
>JAGVWK010000005.1 GCA_018304295.1 Microcaldota archaeon
CACTCCTTTTGGCAACAGCGCCAAAGTTGACTGCCCAAAAGAGTATCTTGGCAGGGATGTTTATCTTGTCATAAAGAAGAAAATTTAGCTATTTCTGTCTCACAGCCGGCTAGGAGTAGGTCTTGAAGACAAGCGCCCCGACCGGGATTCGGACCCGGGTCGCGAGATTTTTGCATTTTCCGTCAACGCTTTTGCGCGCGTTTGCGTCTGGAGCGCGCAAAAGGGTTGTCGACAATCTCGAATGCTAACCACTACACCATCGAGGCAGATGGAAATATCCCGCCAGTGTGATTTGTTCCCAAGGGGGAATAAATATCATTCCCTAAGATACGCCACATCTTCGGTTACGAAGAGGGGGTGAGGACTTAGGGGGAATTTCGGGAACGTTTGTGTTCCCCCTAGGCTTGAACACACAACATCTTGATGCCTGCCGACCCAATCGTCGACGGCCGATTGTTACGAACCCTTTTGCAATTTCCGTGAACGCTTTTGCGAGCGTGCCCATCTGGAGCGAGCAAAAGGGTTCTTCTACAGCCAAGCGCTCTACCAAGTTGAGCTATGGCGGGATGGACTATTTTGTGCGCTAAAAGTATTTATAAGAATGCGCCAAAAAGAGCAAAAAGCAAAGGCGTTTATTCAAAATTGGATAATATTATCCACTTTTGGATAAGTGGTGGAATGGAAGCAAGACATAGATTTGGCTCTTCTTGCAGCCGTAGATTGGGACGCAAACTATCTGGTTTTTGAGCTTTACGAAAAATATGAGGCAAGGATGGTGCCGCTGGTGTTCAAAACAGAAACCAAGTGCTGCGGTCGGGGTTTGACTGCTTTGCCATATTGCGAGTTAGGGCTTGCTGTAAAAGGCAAACAGGGTTATCAGCGCAATAAGCCCGATGGGAAGCGCGCAGGCTTCTCCAGAGGATGCAGGCGGCAGCGAGGAGGGCGGCGCTTGCTCGGGCTGCGAAGGCGGCAAAGGGGGAGCGGGGGTTTGGTTTGCTTGCCCTATGGATGAGGATACGATTTCTTTGTCAAGGGAAGCCTCAAGGGAGGCAATCTTGGAACCCAGCTGTGCTATTTCCGAGGAAGGCGGCTTTGCAAGAAGGCGCGCCTGAATGATGCTGAGGTTGCGCGAGAACATGGCTGCGGTTTCATTGCCTATTATTGCGCGGCTTTTTTGCAGCTTTGCATCAAGGCCGTTTGCGCTTTTTTGCAGGGAATTGTACGAGGAGGAAAGCGAGTCAAGGGATGATTTTATCCCTGCGGCTTGCTGCGAGAACTCGCCCGAACGCGAAAGCGCGATGCGCAAAGAGCCGTTATCGCCCTGCGCTGCTATTTGCGTTGAGAGGTTGGAGAGCAAAGAGATGCGCACCCCCAGCTGCGCGTCAGTAAGTGGCAGTTGGGAGTATTGCTTTTGCAGCGCGCTTGTTTCGGCTGCCATGTTGATTTTGAGGGTGTAGAATTTTGAAGCTCGGGTTGCAACGTAATATTGCGCCTCCAAGGTGCGATTAAGGAGCGCGGCTGCGCGCGCAGGCTGCCCGGGCAGAAGTGCAAGGGAGAGCTTGAGCGTTGAAAGCGCGTCCCGCTGCGAAGAGATGAGTTCAACTGAGTAGTTTATTTTCTCGCAGAACTCAAAGCAGCGGCGCGTTCCATTGGAGCAGCCAAAGTCGGTATGGTTTAGGAAAAGCGGATTCTCCCCTATTGCGGATATTGATGCGAGCATTGCATCCAGCCGGGAAATCTTGGGGTCAATTGCAGCGGCTCCTGCCACGATGCTTTCAATATCCTGCTCAAAGGAGGAAAGCGCTGCATCAAACTCTTTTTTTTCATCCGACCATGCAAGAAGCGATTCCCACCCGCCTTCTGAATACAATAAGCCATTGGCACAAATCGGCGCGGAGCTGCATGCCACAATGCAAGTGTCCTTGTCAATGCACGGATGCTGCGCAATGCCGGTATAGAGAAGGCACTGCCCTTCGGTTTGCTGCTTTGCATCGCGCACTTGCTGCGCAAGGGACTGCGAGTTCGCAAGCACCTGCGCATAGTTTGCCTTTGCATAAATGTCTTCTTTGAGCACCTGCTCCAGCGCTTCTTGGGAGGAGATGGGGCTGCCTGTTGAATGATCAAATATAAATGTCTCTTGCCCGTCCACTAACATTAGGGTGTATGTGCCTGAAGTGAAATAAAGGGCGGTTGTGGAAGGCTGCCAGCCAGGCTCAAAAGTTGAGGAAAGAAAGCTTTCCAGTGTTTGGGCTGCACACGCTGGAAGAAGAACAAGGGCAAACGCCACAGCAAGCGCAAATTTTCCCATATGCATACCTCTGCAAGGAGCATGTAGGACAAGGTTTATAATTGATATATGGGAATAAGCGGGTTATGGCAGAAGGGATAGTTTCGCTCACGCTCAAGTCCTACATGAAGAATACCAACCTCATGCTGTTTTTCTCCCTTCCGGCGCTTTTCGCGTTTGCAATGCCGGTGCTTGTCGGGACCCCTTCGTATAATGCGCTTGGTGGGATTTTCCTGCGCACGGGAAGCATACCGGACCTTAGCGAATTTGGCATCGGGGTGATGGTTGTTGCGCTGCTTGCATCCCTTTACCTGCTCTCTTTTGCGCTTGTGAACCTGAACATAGTTGTAAAATCCCAGAGGACAAGCACAAGCATAAAAAACGAGGTGTTCAAGGGAATTACGACTTACACCGTGAACGTATTTTGGATATTCCTTGTGGCGCAGCTTTTGCTCCTTATTGTGCAGCTACTTACATTCGGAATGCCCATGCAGGGGATAATTGCGCCAGTTCTTTCCCTTGCGATAGTCGTGCCTGCGCTTTTTGCGCCTGCCGCGCTTGTGATAGACGGGCTGCGCCCGTTTCGTGCGCTGCAAAAATCAGTTGAAATAACATTTACAAAGCTGCACTATGTTGCACTTTGGGTTGCCATTTCCATATGCGCACTCTCCGTTGTGGACGGCATTGCGCTCTTTTTGCTCCCGCACGGGATTGGCACGTGGGCTGCGGTGCTGCTCAATGCGCTTATCATAATGCCATTTTCAGTTGTGATGCTTGCGCAGATTTACATGAGCAAATACACGATAATTTCCTGAATGCGAAATTTTCCTGTTAGGGATTTTCGGGGCGGAAACTGCCATTTTGGTTGGGAAGCGCCGAACAAAAACAAACGTTCTTTTTAAAGGCAAAAACGGAAATTCCAATATGGAATTTATCTCAAAGTTTGCAGTCTCAAAGTTTGCAGTCTCAAAGTTCGCAACGGACACGCGGCTTAAAGTCAGGCTGCTTCTTTTTATTGCAATGCTGGTCAGCGCGTATGCGCTTGCGGCTTTGCTTGGGTTTTGATGCGCCGGAAAGCTGCATACGGAAAGCCGCCCGATGCGCATATTGCGCCGGCTGCGGAATTTTGCCATGAAAGCCTTGGAAACAAAAGTGCGCGCAAGGGCAGGGCGGGTTTCCATGGTTTGGGAAATAAAAGCGCTTGAGAAATGAAAGCGCCGGTTTATTAAAAAGAGAGTGCAATCTTTTCCCATGCGCTACCCTGCAGTAAGCGGGCTTTTTTACCCTTCTTCAAAGGCGGCACTTGAAAAAATGGTGCGCGGATTGCTGCAGCAGGCGGAGGGTGAGGGGGAAGAGGCGCACGGGGCAGTTTCCCTTGTGTGCCCCCATGCGGGGTATGTTTATTCTGGAAAAACAGCCGCTGCCGGGTTTGCCGCGTGCAAAGGGGAATTGCAGCGGCAGGGCGTTACGATTGTGATAATAGGGCCAAACCACACTGGGATTGCGCACGCGAAAGTCGGGCTTTCAACTGAAAAATGGCAGACTCCTTTGGGGGCGTGCGAGGCGGATTTAAAGTTTGCAGATGCACTGCAAAAATGCGCAAATTTCATAAAAATTGACGAGGCAGCGCACGCAAGCGAGCATTCCATAGAGGTAATGCTGCCGTTTTTGCAGATGCTTTGCCCGCAGGCAAAATACGCGTTTTTGTGCATGGGCGCGCAAAGCTGGGAAACTGCGCAGGCGCTTGGAAAGGCGGTATTTGAGGCGCAAAAAGAAACCGGCAGGAAAATATTTGTTCTTGCAAGCTCTGATTTTACCCACTATGAAAGCGCGCAGAGCGCGCGCATGAAGGACAGTGCTGCCATTTCCCTGCTGGAAAAAATGCAGCCGGAGGAATTTGAGGCGCTTGTTGCGCAAAGGGATTTGTCAATTTGCGGCCACTCGCCAATTGCGGCTGCGCTGCATTATGCGCGCTTGTGCAAGGCTAAAACCGCAAAAGTGCTGCAATACTCAAACTCCGGCGAGACAAGCAGGGATTTTTCAGGCGTTGTAGGGTATGCGGCAATTGCATTTTTAAAGTAGGGGAAAGAAATCCCTGCATATGGCAGGCGGAGAACTTGTTGTCGGAGCGCTTGGGGCGCTAATCGCGATAGGCATCCTCGGCTCGCTCTTTTTTAGGCGCACCGGCGTAAACGATGTCATGCTGCTCATACTTTTGGGCATTGCGATAGGGCCGATTGCAGGTGTGGTGGATGCAAAAAGCATTGAGCCGCTTGTCCCCTCCATTGGCTCAATCGCGCTTTTGATGGTGGTATTCTCGGAGGGGCTGAACCTGTCATTTGAGAATTTGAGGGACAATGCGTTTGATGTGCTGCTGCTTGGGGCAATGTGCTTTGCGCTTGCGTTTGGCGCGTCTTTTGGGATTTTGCATCTTGCGTTCGGCTGGGGAATCCTTGACGCGCTGCTCATGGCTGCGATACTTTGCGCAAGCGCGCCGGAAATAATAGCGATAGTTGTTGAAGAGATGAAAATGAGTGGGAAGCTGCGCCAGATTGCAAAGCTTGAGGCGGTGCTTGCGGATTCTGCTGCGGTAATAGTCGCATTCTCCCTATTGGGGCTTGTCGGGGCGCAAGAAATGGACATTGAGCCGCAGCAAATTGCTTATGGTGCTGCGATTGTTGCGCTTCTGTCGGTGGCACTCGGAGCAGTGTGCGCGCTTGTCTGGCATTTTCTTATTTCTGCCGCATACAAGAAATATGCGCACCTTGGGGCGCTTGCGATTGCGTGCTTTCTTTTTGCGGCAAGCGGCGCATGGGGCGCAAATGGCGTATTGGCGGTGTTCTCGTTTGGGTTTTTCATAGGCAACCGCAAAGGCGAGGAAAGCCTGCGGCTCTTTCAGGATGAGTTCTCGTTCCTCATACGCACGTTTTTCTTTGTTTATCTTGGGATGCTTTTCGCGCCCGAACAGTTTGCAAACACGTCCGTATTGCTCATAGGGCTTTCCCTTTCCCTTGCAATAGCGATTGCGCGCAAAATCGCGGTAGGGGCTTTCTCTTTCTTCCAGCGCGCAGCGCGCGAGGACAGGGTGCTTTCCAGCCTTGTGCAAAGGGGGTTGTTGTGTTCGCCACAAACCTGTTTTCAACGGTAGGGGTGTTCCGCCACGAGCGCGCCGCCGAAAAAAGGGAGGATGGGGAGGGCGGGCTTGAGGGGGGCAGGAAAAAGGAAAAGTGAAAATTGGGAAAAGTGCAACTTGGCAAATTTATATAAAAGTTGCCTAAAGAAAGGGAATTGCTGAAATAAAAGGGGTGAAAACATGGTAAGCATGGCTGAATTCATGGCATCGCTGGCGGTCGGGTTTGCGCAGCTTGTAATAGGGCTTCTGCTTGCATTGCTGTCCGCGTATGTTGGCTTGAAAATGTTTGACAGGATAACAAAGGGCATTTCGGAGATGAAGGAGCTCAAAAAAGGCAACGTTGCAGTGGGCATACTCATGGGAGCCGTGATAATCTCAATTGCAAACGTTGTGCAGCACGGGGTGATTTCCCTTACCGCGTCCATGCTGCCGGGCATGGGATTTTATCCAATATTGGCTGCATTTGCAATAGGGATAGTGAACCTGCTGCTTGGCTTGGTAGTGGCTGTTGTTGCAATCTACCTTGCGATATACCTCCTTGACAGGATAACACCGGAGTTTGACGAGTGGAAAGAGGTTGCAAACGGCAACGTTGCGGTCGCAATACTAATGTCCGCCGTGCTCTTTGCGGTTTCCTTTGTGGTGCAGGCAGGCATTGCAGGCCTTGCGCGCACGCTTGATGCGCGCGTAATTGCAAGCGTATTTGGAGCCTGAGGCGGTTTTTTATTTTTACCTTCTTTTTTTATTTTTCTTATTTTTCCTTGAGCCCGTTTTTATTTTAGTTACCGCTTTGTTTTTTTCGCTTTTTTCTTGCAGCGGCGTTTGGTGTTTAACCCGTTTGTTTTTTACGCGCTTTTTTGCAGGCGCAATCTTTTTTACGGCTTTGGTTTTTCCGGCGCAATCTTTCTTGCGCGCGCTTGCCATGCGCTGTTTTTCCCTTTGTTTTTCTAGTGGGCGAGCCGTTGCCTTTTGTTATCTTTTTGTTCGTCTTTTGTCCGTGCCCAAAGCGCAAGCTTTTTAAAAATAACGTGTGAAGTCACGACGGAGGTGTAAGCATGGTTTCTGAATCCGTGATAACTTATGACAGCTTGCAGGCGGTGCTTTCCCAAAGCGGGGCGGCGGTTGTCGGCAACTTGGTGTACGGGGTTGCTGCGTTTGCGGTAATGGTGGTCATACTCGCAATTGGATATGCTGTTGCGTGGGTGATTGGCAAGGCAATAGGCGAATTCTCAAAGCAGATAAAGATTGAAAAGTTCATGGAGCAGCACGGGGTGCATGACTCGCTGCTTGGGTTTAATCTCACCGGGATTACAATCGCGCTTGCGAAATTCTGGGTGCTTGTGATATTCCTTGGCATTGCCGCGGAAATAACAAGCGTGAGGCTGATTATGGACCTTAGCACCATGGCAACATCATACGTGCCTTCCCTTGTTGAGGGAATTGCGATACTGGTGTTCGGGCTCATAGTCGGGGATTATGTAACCGACAAGCTGAAAACAATGAAAAAGATACCGTTTGTGAACGCCATTGCAATGGCGCTTGAGATATTCATAATATACAACGCGGCAGTGATTGCATTGCCCCTTGTGCTCCCAAGCGCAAACCCGGAAATGCTGTCCACGTCGTTCAACATTGTGCTTGCTGCATTCTGCTTCTCAGTTGGGCTGGGGGCGGCAATTGCAATCGGCCTTGGGCTCAAGGACGCGGTATCCGACGTTGCAAAGAAAAACAAGGACAAGATAGCAAGGATATTCTGAGGCTGTCTGCCCTTTCTTTTTTTCTTTTTTCTTTCTTTTTTTCTGGCATTTCTTTCCTTAATGGAATTTTGATGCTTAAGAAAAAGAAGTAGCCCCAATCGGATTCGAACCGATGTAACGAGGTATCCCTTAAGGGTAGTCGGAACAAATCGGCCCTATTCAGAGCCTCGTGTCCTTGACCGCTAGACGATGGGGCTACGGCATTAATTATGCAAAAAGGGTTTAAAATGCCTGCTGCATGAATATAGACTGCCTATTTTCAGGGCCCGTAGTCGAATGGTTAAGACGTCGCTCTTACACAGCGAAGATTCGGAGTTCGATCCTCCGCGGGCCCATTTGTTTCTCATTGCATCGGATAAGGGAGCCTGAATCTCGCCTCGCTTGGGGTGCCTCCTGCACCCGTGAGCGTTGTCTCCATTGTGGTGCCCTGCGCAAGGTCGCTGGAAAAGCTGTACACTAGCACCCCCTGCGGGGAATAGCAGTTTATTGAGGAGAAATATTGCGTGCCGCCCTTGGGCGAGATGGAAAAGCATTTTGCATCCTGATTGGCTATTTTGCGCTGCGGAAGGGTTTCAACTGAAAAAGAAGAGGCGGATTGCAGCAAAAGCAGGCCAAAGCCGCTGGCGCCTTCGGATTGCATGGTGCACGTGCCTTGGGCTTGGAGGCACAGGTAGTTTGAGCCGTTTATTCTAAATAGGGAAAAGCCGTCCATGCCTGCAAATTGCACGTCCGCGTGGAAGTTCCCATAAGTATAGTAGGTTGCAAGCGTGCCTTGGAAGTTGCCTTCTATGGAGGAAACGTTTGCGTAGTAGAAGGCGCTGTGGGGCGCGGGAGAAGGGATGCCAAGCTCCTGCGCAAGCGTCTTTGCGGATTGCGCTGGCTGGCTGGGCTGCACGCACCCAAAGAACAGCAAAGCCGCCATAAGCATGGCAAGCTTCCATTTTTGCATGCATTTGATTTTGCAAAAAGCTTTATTAGCGTTGCAATGGTATGATGCGCATGTACATGCGCGTTATTGAAGAAAGCGGCGGCAGGATTGTTGCCGCGTGCGACAGGGAGCTTATGGGAAAAGTGCTTCGGGAGGGAAAAATAATGCTTGACCTCAAAAAGCACGGCGGATTTTACAAAGGGGAAATTTGCACCAAGGAAGAATTGAAAAATGCGCTTAAGGATGCAACAAGCGCGAATTTGGTAGGGGAAAAATGCGTTGGGTGCGCGGTTGAGTGTGGCATTGCGGATAGGGGGGCGTGCATTTACGTGCAGGGAGTGGCGCATTTGCAGATTTACAGGCTATGATGCAGGCCATACGCGAAAAAATCAAGTCAATCGCCGAATATTTTGTGTTTTTACTAATTTTGGGACATAGCTTTTATAATAGAAGGCGCACGAAATTTGGAACAGGTGGGCATATGAAACAACTTAGCCTTATAATTGACAACAAGGTAGGCACGCTTGCGGACATTTCATTCATACTAGGAAAGGCGCGCATAAACATAGAGTCAATAGCAACGTCCCTTGTGGGGGAAAAGGCGGTCATAATGCTGGTTGTAAAAGACGAGAAGCGCGCGCGGGAAGTGCTTGAAAGCAACAATTACAAGGTGCTTGTGTCGGATGCGTTCGTTGTAAAAATGCAGGATGAGCCCGGGGAGCTTTCAAAATTGTCCAAAATGCTTGCTGGCAATGGGGTGAACATTGAGGCAATACACGTTCTTGCGCGCGAAGGCGGCTCAACGCTGCTGAGCCTGAAAGTGGACAAGGCTGCAAAGGCGGAAAAGCTGCTTAATGGGTACCTTGTAAGGGAAGAGTAAGGTGCGGCGGGCGCAAAAGCCGCGCAAAAGCCTAGAGTTCCGCATAAAAGACTGAGCCGCTCTTTTCCATTCCTATTTTTTTCTTTTGGAGCAGGCCCGCTATTTCATCCCAGCTTTTGCCTTGCGAGCGCAGCGTCAGCACTTGCTGGGAAATGGAAAGGAAAAGCTGCTGGTTTTGCAGTATTGTGTTTCCAGCCTGCGTGCACTGCTGCGCCTGCGCAAGGGTGTCATGCATGTGCCCCTGCTGCATGCGCAGGCGTTCCTGCAGCTGCATTTTCTTTTTTTCAAAAGAAGCGCTTGCCTTTGGGGCAGGGCTTGCGCTGTAATACCCGTCAAGCGCCTCCGAGAGGGACGCACATTGGATTTTTTCAGCATCGGAAAGGGAGGATAGTGGGACTATTGAAAAATCCGCAATCGCGCCGTTCTTTTTGTACAGGAAGGGGGACATTGAAGAATGCATGCGCGAAAACGCCGCTGCGATGCATTCCGCCTGTTGCTGGGAAATGGAATGCACTGGTGTTTTGGGCGCCACGTTGCAGGATGCAAGCGCCTCGTTTGCATATGCGGTCCCTATTGAAAGGGAGTTGAGGGCGACAACCGCGTATTTTTTCTCATCTGTTGGGGCGGAAAAAAGCGCTGAAAGCTGCGAGGCGCTTGGGGGAAAGGGAAGTTTTTGGGAAGCGGGAGGCAGGTATTTTTCCCCGCGCGCAAGGCGGCGGGTTTTCCATTCCTCTTTTAGGTAAGGCCGCAGTATGTTTCCCGCCTCGTCAAGAACAAGGAGGTTGCCCTGCGCAAACATCTCAAAAACAAGGGTGCACTCCTGCGAGGGGGACGAGAATTTTGCGTATATTATGCGGTCCATGCCCTCCTGCGAAAGAGAAATTAGCTTTTTTCCATCAAGCCTTTTCCTTACGAACTCGCAAAAATTCGTGGGCGTGGAAGGCGCTGCCGATATGTATTTTGTAAGGTGCATGCGCACCCCAAGCTGCACAAGCAAATCCGACCCGCCAAAGCGCAGGCGGAAAAGCCCTTCCTCAAGCTCGTAGAATTTTCCTATGAACTCTCCGCAAAGGGGCGAGAGTTCGCGCAGCAGAAAGTGGTATTCCAAGCCTGCCATTGTGCGCAATTTCTTGGCGGGCGGCGAATTTGCGGGATGCCCGGTAGGTTGCACTGAAGGCTGGTGTGCGGGCTGCTTTGCATGCACTGAAGGCTGGTGTGCGGGCTGCTGCGCGCTTTCTTCCATTGCTACACCCCGAACCTTTTCTTTATGTAGCCGCGGCTTGGAAGGGACTGCGCGCCCATAAAAAGAACCTTTGCGGCTGCGACCGCGTTTGCAAAGCGCACTGCCTTCAGGATGGGCATTTTCCGCATTGTGCCGGTTATGAAGCCCGCGCAGAACGCGTCCCCCGCGCCTATTGTGTCAACCGCCTTTACTTTGAATGGAGGGACGCTCCCGTGCACGCGGTTGCCCACCACAAGCGTGTCGGAGCCGCCCTGCTTTATTATGCAATCAATGCCGTATTTTTCCGCCAGGGAAGCGCACGCGTGGTACGTGTCGCCCCTGCCCGTCATTGCGCGTATTTCGCGCTTGTTCACTATCAGGTAATCGCAGCGGGAAAGTATCTTGGAAAGCCTTTTCTCGCCAAAATGGCTTGCTGCGCGGCCGGGGTCAAATGATATTGGGATGCCTGCCTTGGAGGCTATTTTGCTTGCGGATTCAAGGTGCATAAGGGAGCAGCCTGACATGTGCAAAAATTCCGCATTGCGTATGTAATTTGCATCCATGCTCCTGTGCCTGTCGCCAACGCCGTAATCTTCCACCACTTCCACTTCGCCGTGCATGTCTATCAGTATTACGGAGAGGCCGCTTGCGCCCCTGAATTTTTTCACCTGCGTTGTGTCCACCTTGAATTTGCGCAGCTCTTCAAGCAGGAATGCCCCGTGCCTGTCATTGCCTATGTTGCCCATCACGCCCGCGGGAATGCCAAGCTTGCATGCGTTCACCGCAACGTTTGCGCCGCTGCCCCCGCCTGAAACTTTTGCAGGGAAGCGAAGCTTCACAGTTTTGTCCTTTTGCGGCAGCTCCTCAACGTAATCGCGTATGTCGTATATTATGTGCCCCACAGTCGCAAGCCGTATTCGCATGGGAGAATTTCACATGCGCAAATATAAAGAGTTTGGTCGCAAAGAGTTTGCGCGCAAAAGATGAGGGGTTGAAATGAAAGATACGGAAAATCCGCACGATGAAAAGCACTATGCGCAGCTCTGCGGGATTTTGGGAAAGGATGCGCTTGAAGCGCAAATAGGGGAAAAAATGGACGCGTATTTTGGGCTTCTCACGCGCGACACCGCAGTATTCTTGATTGCAAAAATGCACGGGATTGCAAAGGACGCGCAAGTTTCCCTCACTGATGCGCGAGCGTGGATGCGCAGGATAAATACGCAGGGGAAAATAGCAAGGGTTTTCCCGCTGCAAACGCATGAGAAAAACGGGCGTGAGAAAAAAAGCGTGAGAATGGTTATTGAGGATGCGGCTGCCAGCCGCACGCTTGTGCTTTGGGATGCGCATGCAAATTTGGCGTTTGGGGAAATCGGGGTTGGGGATGAGATACGGATTGTTGGTTCCTACATGACAAGGGACAAAGAGCTTGCGCTTGGGGCGGATGGGAGCATTGAGCGCACAAGGCAGGCTGAATTTGCAGCCATTGGGCAGATGGAGGAAGGGCTGCACAATATCAAGGGAGAGGTAAGGGAAATTTATCTTGATTACCATTACATGAAAAACGGCACTGAGAGGAAAATGGGCTCGTTTTTGCTTGCGCAGGGCGATAAGGAGGTGCGCGTTGTTTTGTGGGCGCAGCCGCAGGCTGTAAAAGAGCTTGCGCAGTGGGACGCTGTGCGCATTGAGAATGCGCTCTTCAAAAACAATGAGCTGCAGCTTGGGGAGCAGTCAAGGCTCGTAAAGCTTTCAAAACAGGCAAAGCAAAACGTTGTGGAGGGTGAAATTGCCTCCGCTGTGCTTGGGAATGGGGGCATAATTGCGCAAATAGGGGGCAGGGAGGTTGTTTTTGAGGAAAGCGCAATGAAGGCGTTTTTGGGAATTAAAAGCGTGCCTGAGGGCGTATCAATGCATACGCTTTTGGAGCTGAAAAAAGAGAGCCTTCTTGGGAAAAAAATAAGCGTGGAAATAGAAGAAAAAGAAACGCTGTGCACGGCAAAAAAGGTGCTTGCGTAAAGCCATGGGCGGGCATTTTGGTGATTGTAACTTAGCCGCACTTTCCTATTATGGGCTTTGTGCCTATCTGCTTCTGGTTTGAGATGTCGCTGGAGTTGTACGTCATGTTTACGTTATATTCATAGCTGCTGCCTGCGGTGCAGGAGCCAAGCCCGCGTACTACGTAGACCTTCTTTTCGCCGCCGGAAAACGTTGCGGTCGTATTGTTGCTGCTGCCACCAATGTTAAGCTGCATCAGCGTATATCTTTCTGCGTCGTTGTTTTGCAGCACCACGCTAAGGTTGCCATCTGAGCTTAGGGAGTGTTCAAGTATGCCAAATGGGCGGGATGCCTTCCAGTATGGGTCGGACTGCGTTTTCTTTGCGTCAAGAGCCAGGCCGGGGAAAAAGCCCAAAAGGGAAATTGCAACAAGCGCTATTATGAGCACTACCGCAAGCAGCACAAGATATTCCGTTGCACCTTGGCCTTTTTGGAAACGCATTTTTTCACCCATTATACGCACTTGCCTATTATGGGTTTTGTGCCCGTCTGCTTCTGCCCGGTTATGTCGGCAGAGTTGTACGTAATATTTAGGTTGTATTCGTATACCAAGCCGGACGTGCATGCGCTCGTGTTGGCGTTCAGGATGTTTATCGTCCTCTTTTCTCCGCCATTTATGGCGATTGAGGAGGTGCTGTTAAAGCCTATGCCTGCACTTATGTTTGTTATTGTGCGCAGGTCAGGGTCGTTGTTTTGCACAAGAAGGGAGAGGGTTGCGCCGGATTGGGAGTGCTCAAGGATTCCAAAGGGCCTTGAGGATTTCCAGTAGGAATCTGCTTGCGTTCTCTTTGCGTCCCCTGCCAATCCGGGGAAAAATCCCAAGAGCGCTATTGAGACAAGCGCTATCATCAGGACAACCGCAAGCAAAACAAGGTATTCTGTGGCTCCTTGGCCTTTCATGCTAAACATCATATCGCCTCCAGCCTGCTAAGGCTGCTTCAAGTGTAACGGCGGAGAATACTGATGCTATGTTTATATATGTTTCCCCGTTGGTGAAAAAGTTTGCTGGATGGATGTGGGGAAAACCGAGGCGAAGCCTCCGAAAAGAGTTAGCTCTTTACTGCCCATTCGCCGCAAAGTGAATAGTGCGGGGGCGTTAGTGAAATGCTGGTTGCCCCACAAGGGTTCCGGGTTTCTCCTAGGTGGTGAGACCTAAGGGGGAATAAGTGGAACGCTTGTGTTCCCCCTAGGTGCCAGTGGAAAGTTACCTTCCTCCAATTTAAAAAGGGAGATTTTCAAAATAGGTTTGCTAAATTTCACCGATTGCGCCAAAAAAGGCGCATGGAAATTTGCGGAAAAGTGGTTTGCATGGAAAAAGGCGTTGGTGAAATGCCTGTTGAAAAAGAAGAAGGGCATGAAGAGGAAAAAGAAGAGAGGGTAAAGGGTGCCAAGCCGGATTTTCGCGTGCTGCAGCCGCAGGTTGACAAGGAGGGAAAGCAATGCCTTGCGGATGTGGGGGCGCTCTGGAAGAACGTGTCCAAAAGCGGGAACGAGTTTTACACGCTGAAAATAGGCAAGCTTAGGCTGCTTGTTTTTGAAAATAGGGACAGGGAGTAGGATAGTAAAGGGAGTGGTAACAATGGCAAAAAAATCAGAGGAAAAAGGTGATGTTGGGATGGCAGAGGAGCAAAAGGAAACAAAAAAGAAAATAACGGACCTTGAGGACCTGCCCGGTGTGGGAGAGGTAACTGCGGAGAAGCTGAGGAAAGCGGGCTACGACATTGAGAAAATAGCCGCAAGCTCGCCGCACGAGCTGGATGAGGTTGCGGAGATTGGCGTGGAGACTGCAAAAAAGACAATTGCGGCTGCGCGCGACGCGCTTGAGATGGGCTATGAGACCGCTGACAAGGTGCTTGAGAGGCGCAAGGACATCGGCAGGATAACGACGGGCTCAAAGGAGCTGGATGCGCTCATTGGCGGGGGCGTGGAAACAATGTCCATTACCGAGTGCTATGGGAAGTTTTCGAGTGGTAAAAGTCAAATCGGGTTCCAGCTATGCGTGAACGTGCAAAAGCCAAAGGAGGAGGGCGGGCTTGGGGGGAGCGTGCTCTTTATTGACAGTGAGAGCACATTCAGGCCTGAGAGGATAAAGCAGCTTGCAGAGGTTGCGGGCATGGACACGGACTCGGTGCTGAAAAACATACACGTTGCGCGCGCCGCGAATTCCGACCACCAGATAATACTGGTGGACAAGGCGGACGAGATGGTGAAGCAGCACAACATAAAGCTCATTGTGGTGGACTCGCTCACCTCGCACTTCCGCGCGGATTACATCGGGAGAGGGGCGCTTGGGGACCGCCAGCAAAAGCTCAACAAGCACATACACGCGCTTCAAAAGCTTGCGGACAGCCGCAACTTGGCGGTGTACATTACCAACCAGGTGATGGACAACCCCGGCATAATGTTCGGGGATCCGACAACGCCCATTGGAGGGCATGTGCTTGCGCACGCTGCAACTTACCGGCTTTACCTGCGCAAAGGCAAGGAGGAGAAGAGGATTGCGCGCCTTGTGGACTCCCCCAATATGCCGGAAGGAGAATGTGTATTCAAGGTGAGTGCAAAAGGCGTGTGCGATTAGGCTGCTTTTCTTCCTTCTTTTTTTCTTTTGTTTCCGTTATTTTCAAAAATCCTTAAGGGGAAGAATGCTACGGAAATTGGGATTATCCTTCTTGGGGAGAGCCTTATTGTTTGGGCAGGTTCTGCTTCATTTGGGTCCGCTGCGGTTTTGTTTTTTCCATCATCCCCATTTGCTGAAATAATAATTGGGACAAGCGCAACTATTTTTGCCTTTGAGGCTTTTGCTTTTTCATTTTTTATTGCAATCTGAACAGCAGTTGTTTGCGCGCTTTCGATTTGGGCATTTCCAACATCTGCATTTCCAATGGAGGTGTTTTCAATGCGCACATTGGAGTGCTGCAAATGCTGCGCCTGCGCCAATGCTTCCTGTTGCTCCGTTTGGACAGTTGCAGGTTGTGCTGCTTGTGCTTGTTGTGCTGCATGGGTTTGTTGTGATGGTTGGGCAATTGCCTGTTGGTGCGCTGCCCATGCTGCGTGCGCTTGGGCTATGCGGGCTTGCACGTTTGCATTGTGCAAAGAAACTTGAGTATTTTTGTGCGCGGCGTTTGTGCGCATGTTGATATTTGGTTGCGGCGTGTGGAGTGGATTCTGCGTTTTGCCCTCGCCCAGAGGGGCATGGGAAAGGAAATTGGAGGTTGCATTCCTTGCGTTTGGCGCAATTTCATTTGCAACGCCTGCATGTGCGCGCTGCGAATTGGCGGCTTTTATGCGCGCGCCTGTTTTTGCCGCAATTTTTTTTGAAGCTGGAGCGTGTGTTCTTGCTGTGTTTGCAATGCCGGTTTTAACTGACGTTCTTGCTGTGTTTGGATTTGGGATTGAAATTGCACCCAATTGCCTGTTTGGGGATTTTGCGCCGCTTCTCATGCGCTCCCCGCCGCTTGCAAAGCCGCCGTCAAAGCCGAAAGGGGCAGCGGGAAAGAAATAATAGTGGCTTTGGGGCATGCCACTTTGCGCAGAATCCTGATTGAAGCTTTCAGGTGTGTCAGTGGCTGCCGCATCAAAGAAGAGCATTTGGCTTTGCCTGCGCGCCTCGCTTTGCGCAAATAGGAGTTGGCGGCGTGAAAGCTCAAGCGCGGAAGAGAAGGAAATTTGCTGCGGTGAAGCGAAAACAGAACTGTGCTGAAGGTTTTGGCGTGGTGTGGAATTCAAAAATTCTAGGGAAGGTATTGAGAGGGCTTTTGAATTGATATAAGCCGAAACATTTGCTGCGATTTGTGCTATTAAAAATATATATGATACGGTATCAGGGGAGAAAACCGCGTTAAGGTTAAGTTGCACTACAACTCCGCTGCCTTGCAGTTGCAAGAAGGGTATGCCTGATTTCATTAGTTCTTTTATATTCTTAGGCAAATCCGAATGGCCTGAGGCATTTGAGACCACTATAACTGCAATTACGCCATCTTCGATGGTTTGGTCAATCCCGTCCCAAGTCAGGTCGCCGTTTTCATCCTTGTGGGCAGACTTGCCAACTGCGCCATTTTCTGTTACTGCTATTACCATGAATCCTTGGCCCTCTTTCCCAGCCATGTTTGGGACGTTGGGATCTTTGTCTTGGCCATACTTTTCTTCATTTTCTTTTGTAGCCTTGCCCTCTTCCTGCCCATCAATCTTTCTTATTCCGGTTCCAAAGAGCGCATGTTTGTAAAAGTCTATATTAAATCTTGAACGTTTGAGCCCTGTTTTTACAGATTCGCCGGATCTCACAGTTACAGTGTCTTGTTCGTAGTGGTTGGTGTCCGCGTTTAAGTGAATAATAGAAATGGCGCGCTTAGTCATCCAAAACACCAAAAAAATAAAAATTTACGAGGACGAGCACATGGAGGAGCCGCACTGCATGCACGTTGCGCACCCTTCGGAGAAGTACAGCGTGCCCGAGCAGTTGGGGCAGGCGGCTTTTTCAAGCGGGCTTTGGGGTAAGTGGTTTCCCGCCGATATGCCCTCGCCTGCAGGCACGCCTTGCTCTGATGCAAGGCTGGATGCGATTGTATTGTGCGAAGCGTGCGGATGCGAAGAGTGTGCTTTTGCGTGCGAGGGCGCAACTACTGGAGGCAGCACTGCCGAGGCTGGCGGAAGAGGCGAAGCCATTGCGTGGGCAGCAGGGGATTGCGAAGCCGGGGCAGCCGAGGGTTGCGCGGCGGTGGTGGTTGCGCCAATGTTGAGCACCTGCCCGCTGCGGCTTCCGTCGCGGTATATTGTTACCCCTTTACAGCCTGTCTTGAATGCGAGCATGTAAACTTCCTCAACGTCCTTTATTGTTGCACTTGAGGGGAAATTCACAGTTTTTGAAACTGCCGCATCAACGTATTTTTGGAACGCCGCCTGCATGTGCGTGTGCCAGTAGGGTGTGATGTCGTGCGCGGTTACGAAGATGCTGCGTATTTTCTCCGGTATCTCCCCTATGTGCGCAATAGTGCCCTCGGAAACGACCTTTTTCATGAGGTCTTCGGAGTATATCCCGTGCAGCTTGGCAGCCTCCTCAAAATTCTCGTCCACGTACACAAGCTCTTTGCCGTCCATCACGCGCTTTATGTATGCGATTGCAAAAAGAGGCTCTATTCCTCCTGAGCAGTCCGCAATCATGCCTATTGTGCCCGTTGGCGCCTCTGTTGTGCGCGCTGCGTTGCGAAGCGGCTCATCCCCCTTTTTCTCGTACGTGCTGCCTTTCCAGTTGGGGAATGGCCCGCGCACTTTTGCGAGGCGGCTGGACTCCTTGTCGGCCTCCTCTTGTATGAACTTTGCAAGCTTCTCAGCGAACGCAGTGCCCTCTTCGCCATCGTATTTTATGCCAAGCTTAATGAGCATGTCGGCAAAGCCCATTATGCCAAGCCCTATCCTGCGCGAATTTTTTGTGGCAATTTCAATTTCCTTTATTGGGTAGCGGTTCATGTCTATCACGTTGTCAAGGAAATGCGTGCAAAGATGGACCATCTCCGCCAGCGAGTCCCAGTCCACGCCGCCCTCGTGCGTAACGAACTTCCCGACGTTTATTGAGCCGAGATTGCAGCTCTCATACGGGGGAAGCGGCTGCTCGCCGCAGGGGTTTGTGCTTTCCATTTCAGACACGTGTATCGTTGAGTTGAACTGGTTTATCCTGTCTATGAAAATCACGCCGGGGTCTCCGTTCTTCCACGCGTTTGAAACAAGAAGGTCAAACACGTAGCGCGCGGAAAGCTTTCCAACAGGGGTGCGCGTGCGCGGGTTGAGCAGGTCATAGTCTATCCCCTGCTCAACAGCCTGCATGAATTTGTCCGTAACCGCAACTGAAATATTGAAATTCTGCAATGTTTTCATGTCAGCCTTCATTGCAATGAAATCAAGTATGTCAGGATGGTCCACGCGCAAAATGCCCATGTTTGCGCCCCTTCTTTTCCCCCCCTGCTTTATTGCCTCCGTTGCGGTGTCAAATATTTTCATAAAGGAAACAGGGCCGGAAGAAACGCCCATCGTGCTTTTCACAAGGTCGTTTTTAGGGCGCAGGCGCGAAAAGGAAAAGCCGGTTCCGCCGCCGGACTGGTGGATGAGCGCGGCGTTTTTGAGTGTTGTGAAAATGCCGTCTATTGAATCCTCTACCGGAAGGACAAAGCACGCTGAAAGCTGCTGTATGTCGTTGCCCGCGTTCATGAGCGTTGGGGAATTGGGCAGGTATTTTTTTTGCACCATTGCCTGAAAGAATTTCTCCTCGGTTGCTGCAACGTCCGCGCTTTGGTCGTATATGAGGTCTGCCTGTGCAATGTTGCGCGCAACGCGCCGGAAAAGCTGCGTGGGAGTTTCGGTTGTTTTCCCGGCATCGTCCCTGCGAAGATAGCGCTCCTTGAGCACCTTTATGGAATTCACGGAAAAATTGTTGTCGTGGCGGTCAAGTGGCAGGCCAAGGAGCATTGATTTCATTGCGCGCTCCTCGTTGCGCTTCTGCCGGTAAAGTATGTATGCCTTGGCGGTTTTTGCGTGCCCGCGCTCTATAAGCGCCTTTTCCACGCAATCCTGTATCTCTTCAACTGTAGGCACGTGGCCCTGTGGGAAGGTTTTTTCCATCTGCGCAACCACTGCGTCGGATATTTTGCGCGCCTCTCCCATGTCGGCACCGCCGACTGCGCGCACTGCCTTTGAAACCGCCAAGGTTATCTTTGAGATGTCAAACGGGGCGATTGTGCCGTCGCGTTTTTTTATCTGCGTGAAATTTGTTTGCGCCATTTTGCCCACCCCGAAATTTATGCCTGCTGGCATCAAGCTGCTGTAAAAACCTTTAAAAAGAAAATTGTTTGCTGTCCAAAAAAACGGTATATAGTGTTAATGGGCGCTAGGCGGCACAAGTGATAGGTGGGGAAAAATAAAATATAAAGGAAATGCGTATTTTCTCCCCCGATGGGAAAATGCGCTTCCCGATGCGAAAAACACCCCGAACGCATGTGCGCTTGTGCAGTGGCAAAGGGCGCGCTTTACGGGAGGATTTGCGCGCGGGCGGCAAAAGAGGCAAACTTATTTAATATCAGGGCGGGACTATGTTCCATGGCGGATGAGGCGAAAAAAGAAAAAAAGGACGAAGAGCAGCTCACGCTTGCGCAGGCTGCAAACGGCACGCAGGTGGCATCTGTGCAGCCTGCAACGATACAGACCATACGCGACATTTCAATAGCGATTGATTTTTACGACGACATATTTTCCGACTTTGACCCTAGGCAGTTTTCCCAGCGGGAGCTTTCAAAGGACTTCCTCTCCGAGCTTGAGGTAAGGCACATGGAAAAGCGCAAGGGGCAGATAGAGGTGCGCTTTTTCATCCCCGCAATTGAGCGCGACACAAAAATGGAGGGCATAATAAAAAAAAGGCTGCGCGAGCATTTTGAGGAGGAACTCAAAGGCCTTGACTGGGAGCTGCGCCGCGTGCAAAAGAGAGGGGCGCTTTATTGCGCAATAGGGTTTGTGCTGCTTTTTATTGAGCTTGCGGGCGCTACTTTTTTCCCGGATTCGTTTTTGCAGAAAACCTTTGGGATACTCCTCGTACCCGCAGGATGGTATGGGATGTTCACAGGGATTGAAAAAATAATTGAAACAGAGGACAGGCTGCGCCCGCGAAGGGAAATGGTGCAGAAATTCATAAAGTGCAATTATATATTCCTCTCGGAGGACAAGGAATAGCTGGATAATGGAGGGGTTCTTATGGCGCCGCTGACAAGCATGAGCGTTGGCGAGCCTGCTTCAATTGCCGCGTCGGGCATATTTAGGAAGCCGTAAAGGGATATATGCCACTTAATGCGCGTATAGATTGCCACGGGATTGTTGCACAAGTGTATCTTGCCATTGAAGAATACGTTGATTTTGCCTGTAACAAAGGATATCCATGTATCCGGCAGCCGTGTTGAAACTTCCTGCTGCACAAGATGAGTTATTCCTTCCGCCACTGCCTGCTGCATTGTGATTGTTTCAGGATATTTTATACTGGCGGAAAATACCGGCCCATCGCCTTCATTTCCCGTAAACCAATAGGTTCCTGCATCAAACCCGACTGCACTCGTGTTGGACATTGGCAGCCGCGCACCACCAGGGTCTAGGAAAGGTTGGCTGCTTTTGGCATCGGCAGGCTGATCTCCACCCAGAAATGCTAACCAAAAAGGGTCCCTATCTTTCGCTTGCGGGCCGTTATTCGCCGGTTGTTTACTATCCGAAAAATAAATCGGCCTGCTATTTTCAATGGCATGCAGCAGCAGCCCGTGCAGAGTAAGAGGCAGGGGGTTTTTGGAAGCCAAGCGGTGGAATTCTTTGGTGCGGCTTAGAAGGAGTGCCCCCCTTGGCGCAAGACTGTAACCCACCCCGGTGGGAGAGTTTACTTGTATAGGGTCTAAAGATCCCAGTTGCATAAAATCACTCTGCTGTTGTAATATCTCATTTTTAGTGTTTTTGCTTTATATTACTTTGCCCATTTCCGGCTGCATCCTATAAATCCATTGTTTTCTGAATAAAAAGCAGGGAAAAATCTGCAAATCAGAGTGCCTGCGCAGCGTTGGCTGCGCAGTTGCTACCAA
>JAGVWK010000006.1 GCA_018304295.1 Microcaldota archaeon
GCCGGCGCGCTCCTGCTTTTGGGCTCTTTGCAGTTTTTGATTTGCATGAGCGTTGCAGAAACCCTTTACCCAAACTACAGCCGCGCAGAAAATTACATAAGCGACCTTGGCATGGGCGGCACGGCACTTCTTTTTAACGTTTCAATAGTGCTTGCAGGCATTGCAGCACTAATCGCCGCATATTTTCTTTTTCGCGCATCAGGAAAGCTTTTGCTCCCAATTTTGCTTGCGCTTTGCGGCATTGGCGCAATGGGTGTTGGGATTTTCCCTGAAAACGCCGGCAGCATGCACACAACTTCCGCATTTGTTGCCTTCTTTTTTGGCGCATTGGCGGCACTCGCATCTGCAAAATCCGCGCCAGCCCCCATCTCATATTTCTTTGCCCTGCTGGGAATAGTTTCCCTTGCAGCCCTTGCGCTTTTCCTCTCCCACAATACTTTTTCACTTGGAGCAGGCGGGATGGAGCGCGCCATTGTTTATCCGTTCCTTATTTGGGGCCTGCTGTTTGGGGCGCTCCTTCTGAAGGCAAAGCAGGCAGGCTCTTTTTTGGCCTGAACCTAAAATACACAAGCGCAATGCACGCCAAAACAACCGCCCCAACGAGCCAACCATTACTTGCAAATACCTGCCCCACATTTATGAAATGCAAAGGCACAAGCAAAATCGCCATATAAACAAGCATCTGCACCCTTTTCCAATTCCTTCCCATTGCTTTTACTGAAAAATCGTTTGACGTAACTGCCATGGCTGCAAGTATCGCAAATGCAACCACTCCAAAAAGCACAAAAACCGCCTCAGGGACAAGCAGCAGGGACAAGTCCCACCACAGCGCAAAGTGCAGCACAAGAAGGACGTGCACAAGCGCAAAAAGGAAAACGCATATCCCAATCTGCCTCTGCAATGAAAGCGCCTTGAGCGCAAAAGGATGCCTGCTTATGCGCGCAATAATTGGCAACGCAACTACGAATATTAGCGAAACAAGCGCAAGCAGCCCAAAGCCGCTAATCAATAGCGTAACCTGCTGTTCTTGCGGCGCAAGCATGCCTGCCGCAAACATGAGCAAAATTATCCCAAAAGCAGCCGCATATATTTTTCCTTTGGCGTCCATGCCACAATTAAATGACTAAGGAATAAAAGCCTTGGCGGCAACATCAGCCCATGGACATGGCAGCAGCGGCAATACTGGGGCTTATACAGGGCTTTACCGAGTGGCTTCCAATCTCAAGCTCAGGGCACCTCGTAATGGCGCAAACGCTCATGGGCATTTCAGTGCCTGCGGAATTTGACATCGTGATAATGCTTGGCACAATCGCCGCCCTTTTGCTTTATTTTCGCAAAAAAATACTTTCCCTTGCGGCAGGACTGCTTTCCAATGACCCAAAGGCAGCAAAATACGTTTTGCTCATGGTTGTCGCAGGCATCCCAACCGCAATAGTGGGATTTGCTGCGCGGGATTTTTTCAAGGGGCTTTTTTACCAGCCCATCATAGTGGGCTTTCTCATCTTCCTTACCGGCATTTTCCTTTTCTTTGCCTCAAGGAAAAGAAAGCAGGAAAAGAAAATGGGCGCAAAAAGCGCATTTGCAGTCGGGCTTGCGCAGGGGATTGCGGTTGCGCCCGGCATCTCCCGCTCAGGCAGCACAATAGGAACCGCACTTTTGCTTGGCATAAAACCACAGGAGGCAGCCGAATTCTCCTTTCTTATAGGCGCACCGGCAATGCTCGTTGCATCGCTCTTTGAATTGCGTGGGCTTGCCCTGACGGATTTTGACCTGCAGCTTGCCGCGGTTGGCATAATAACGTCTTTTCTCGCCGGCTACGCAGGGATAAGCTTTTTCATGGAGATTTTGAAGCGGGGAAAGCTTGAATTTTTCGCATACTACTGCATTTTGGCAGGCATCCTCTTTGCAGCCCTAACTTTTGCAATATAATGCCGCTGCACGCTCAGAGGCACACCCACCTCAACAATCGTTAGTTTTTTATTAAGCCCCTCCGTTATGCATGCATGTTTGAGTTTTTCCTTCTCATCGGAATTACAATGCTTTTGGGCTTTGCGGCAGTGCTCATCTTTGAGCGCACAAAAATTTCTCAGGCGCTCCTGCTTATGCTCTTTGGGATACTGCTTGGGCCGGTGCTGCACCTTGTTGATTATTCACAGGAATCCCTTATGCGGGAGCTCTCTCCGCTCATAGGCACACTGGCGCTGGTGGTGCTGCTTTTTGACGGCGGCATCACGCTAAACCTATTCCGCGTGATACGCGCGGTTCCGCGTGCATTTGCATTCACGCTGCTCTCATTTGCCATTACTGCGATGGCAGTCTGCCTCCTAATGAATTTCGCATTCGGCTGGGACTACCTGTATGGGCTTCTCCTTGGTGCAGTTGTCGGCGGCACAAGCTCTGCAATAGTAATCGCGATGGTGCAAAAAAGCGCCGCAGATGAGGATATACGGGCGCTTCTCACCCTAGAATCCACGATAACCGATGCGCTGTGCATAATTTCCGCATTTCTTATATTGCAGCTTTTGCAGGCAAAAGAGGCAAGCATATTGGTTGCGGCGAACCTTCTGCTCTCCGCATTTTCAATAGCGACCTTTCTTGGCGTTCTTGGTGCAATCGGCTGGCTGCTTGCAATGCCACGGCTAAAGGGAAAGCCCTTCTTTTACATGCTCACTATTGCGATAGTGTTCATAATATATGCAATAAGCGACGCAAGCGGAGGAAACGGCGGCATAGCGGTTTTCGTATTCGGGCTCATACTTGGAAACGTAAAAATGATTTCAAAAATCGTTCCCATAAACCAGCGCTACTACCCTGACCCAAGCCTCGCGCTTTTCCAAGAGGAAATAACCTTTTTCATACGCACGTTCTTTTTCGTGTATCTCGGGCTGCTTGTAATCCCGGCAAGCCTTGACGCCCCAATGCTTTCCATGAGCCTTGCCGTGCTCATAGTGATAATTTTGTCAAGGCAGGCAGCAACAGGGCTCATGTTCCGCAAGGACACATACCAGGTGCGCGGGCTTGTTGGCACAATGCTGCCGCGCGGGCTTGCAGCAGCAATACTTGCAACCCTGCCTGCCCAAAACGGCATAGTTCTCCCGTATTTCTTTGAAATAGTGCTGATATGCATCCTGCTTACAAACGTGATAGCGACAGCGGGGCTGTTTGTTTTCTCGCGCAAAAAACCCCCTGCCCAAAATTCGCAAAAAGAAAACGGCAACCATGCACCCTCCTCCAACACAGTTGCCAAAATCGGCAAAAAGTAGCTATTTGCAGCCTATTTTTTTGCAAACACAAGATACGCGGTATGCGTAAGCCCAGTGTTTTCCGGCCGCATCCCTGCCTCGCGCACAAGGTATTCCCTTACAATTGATTCAATTGTTGAAACCTCTGAAAAGCCCGCAGCCTTGCACGCCTGCACGAACTTTTGCACCTGCTCAACATGGGGCAAATACCCAACAAGCATGCCGCCCTTTTTCAGCGCAGCGCATGCATGCGCAACAGCCATGTCCGAGCTCGCCAAATCAAGCGTTACCAAATCAACTTCTTTCTCATCAATCCCTTCCAGCACGTTCTTTCTTTTTACTTCCAAATTGGAAACGCCCGCCCGTTTGGCGTTTTTCTCTGCGAGTTGCGCGAATTCCTCCCTTACCTCATAGCTTGTAATCTTTTTTGCAACGTTTGCAAGTGAAATCGCAAGCCAGCCGCTTCCGCACCCGGCATCCACGCATTCGCTTTCTTTCCCAACCCCGCTATATGCAAGCACCATCCCAATGTCTTTTGGCAGCACCACTTGGGGACCTCGCTTAAGCTTTGACAAAAAAGGGGAAAAAAGCATAACACTACCTTGAAAACTTCCTGCCTGTTATTTTCTCATAAGCCTCAATGTATTTTTCAGACGTGTTTTTCACAACCTCGTCCGGGAGAACCGGGGCAGGGGGCTTTTTCTCCCATCCAATCTCCTCTAGGTAATCCCTCACATACTGCTTGTCATAGGATGGCTGGTTCTTGCCCTCCTCATAAAGCGCAGCAGGCCAATACCTGCTGGAGTCGGGGGTGAGCGCCTCATCCGCAAGCACAATTTCCCCATTAAGCTCCCCAAATTCAAATTTGGTGTCCGCTAGGATTATCCCCCTTGTTTTTGCATACTGCGCGGCAGCAGAATAAAGCCTGAGCGCAACTTCCTCAGCTTTTGCAAACGCTTCCCTTCCCACAAGCGCCTCGCCATGCTCGCGCGTTATGTTTATGTCATGCCCTGCCTGCGCCTTTGTGGAAGGCGTGAAAATCGGCTGTGGCAGCTGCGAAGAGTTCTTCAGCCCCGCAGGAAGCTTAATGCCGCACACGCTCTGCGTTTGCATATATTCCTTAAGCCCGCTGCCTGCAAGATAGCCCCTCACAACGCATTCCATTGGCAGCATGCGAAGCTTTTGCGCCACCATTGCGCGCCTTTGGATGCGCCCGGGTAGCTTAAGCGCAGCCACATCATACTCCTTTGCAAGATGATTTTTCACAACATTCCCGAGCTTTTTAAACCAAAAGAGCGACAGCTCATTAAGCACCGCACCCTTGTAGGGTATCCCTTGGGAAAAAACAACGTCAAAAGCGGAAAGCCTGTCAGTGCTCACCATTAAGAGCCGCCCGTCTTCAAGCTCGTAGGTCTCCCTTACTTTCCCTGTTGAGAATCTCTTAAATGGCAAATCTGTTGTTGTTATTGCGTTTTCCATTTTCCCACCACATCCAATTGCCTCCCTAATTTTATATCGCTTTGCAATAACGCACTTCAAACGCGGCTAAAAGGCTCCTGCCAAATACCCCACAAGCCCGACAAAAAGCGCCATGAGCGAAACATCCCTGCACCTCTTGAGCGCGTCTTTTGTTTCGCTATCCGCATTTTCGCCCTTGTTTTTCTCCTCGCGCAAATGCAAAAGCCGCGCGCAAACCGCAATAATCGCCAAATCCCCAACCCCCACCATCCCAAGGGAAAGCAGGTTCGCGCCCAGCCCATACAAGAAAGGAACATAGCTTAGCGGCGCAAAGAGCATAAAGAGCCCTGCGGCAACTTTCAGGCTGTTTTGCACCCCTATGTATGCAGGCAGGGTCTTTGCATTTCTTTTTTTGCTGTCCCCCTCAAAATCCTGCGCTGTTTTCATTATTTCCCTTCCCAGTCCCACAATGAACGCGATTATGGCAAGCACCCACGCAGCCCTTGAGATTTCCCCGAACGCAACCACGCTTCCGAATACGAACGGTATTCCCATTGAGGCGGCAATATAGGCGTTTCCCGCAATCGCAACGTCCTTGAGCCTTGCATTATATGCAATTGAAAGGATGCTGAAAACAACCGTTATGGCAAACGCCCCCCAGCCCAAAAAAAACGATGCGGCATTCCCAAGCAAATAGCACGCAGCCGCAATAAAAAGCGCCTCCTGCGCGCTTGCCTCCCCGCTCACAATCGGCCTCTCCTTCTTTTTGTTGTGCCTGTCCGTTTCCACGTCAAAATAGTCGTTTAGCGCAAAAGAGGCCATCTGCACAAGCGCAGGGACAGCCAAGGCGATTGCGAATATCCCAATTGAAGGGAGCGTTGCATCCGCAGCCTTTGCGCTGATAAAAATCGCCAAAAGGACTGCAATTGCGAGCATGAGCGCATGCTCAATGCGCGTGAGCCTCACGAATGCGCCTATGGATTTCATGCTTTGCTTTATGCAAAAGGTTAAAAATAGGTTTCTACATATACACGTTGTCAGCGGTCACAGGAGCAGGGCCACACCCGAACCCATCTCGAACTCGGAAGTTAAGCCTGCTCACGACAAAGCCTGTACTGCGCTGTGCGCGGGAACGCTCGTTGCTGCTGGCACTTATATTCATAAGCCCTAATTTTTCGCCATCCAGCCTCTTCATCGCCGCGCAATGCGCGTTTATACCTCCAGCGAAGCAGCCTCGCATTTTCGTGACAAATCTTTATATACAAGAACCAGCACAAACACCCTACTGAAAAATAATCTGAAAAAACAACGGGGTGAAAAAATGCAAAACGGGTGTTTGCGCATCAAAGGGCGTTCGGGAGCCAGCAAAGGGTGTTTTGTTCTCGGCACGGACTGAAAGCAATGTTACTGAAAGCTCTAATTTTGAAAGCAACTGGATTAAAGCCCCTAGCCCAAGGAAGCGGGGAAGAAAACCATCCTTGAGCGCGCAAAAGATGCACGAACTGTTTAGCGCATACTATAGCGACTACTACACGCTGCGCGAGCTGGCTGCGATGTTCAAAGTTTCCCGCTCGTGCGTGCACCGCTGCCTCTCCAACATCAGCAGGGAGCAGGCAGTTCTTGCCGCGCCGCAGCTCTTGGGGATTATGCTTTGATGGGCTGGCGCGTTTGAGCCGGCATTGAAACATCTACTGTATGTGCTGAAAAAATAAAAAATAAAAAACGGTGATAAAAATGACAACAGTACGGGCAAAACCTAGTGGACCTGTGCAAGGCACACCCACCCACGGCCCAGTGCACAATGGCGCAACAAGAGCAGGGCTGCATACTGGCAACGCCGAGAGGCGCGACAATTCCGAAACAAACCGGAACCGAAGGGGCTTTTTTGATAAACTCCCGCCTGCAATGCGCAATGCCCAACTGGGCGAATACTACCTCTACAGGGACGGCAAACGCGACCCATGCCGCGACGGGCTCAACATGGGATTTCCCAACCTCCCCACCAACAGGCTCGCGCCAGTCCCACCAGGAGAAGGATTAGGGGATGCCAATATGCGATTTGCGCCGCTGGCAGAACAACCGGCAAAGGCACAGCCGCGCCCAGTTGAACCAACCCACGCCCACTGCTAGAATTATTTTGCAGCGCGCGCATGCGCATCTGCGGGCGCATATCCGCGCAAGTGCATGCGCGCACGGCACTGTTTCCAGCAGGCACGGACATTTAACGCGCATGCACCGGCATTAACGCGCATTAATGCATGCACAAATGGCGCGCGCATGCAATGCACTCTGCAAAAGCGTTAAATAGTTTGGCGCATTAACAACGGATATGTCGCGTGTCCTCGTGCTCGTGCTTCTAATAGCAATAAGCGCAATACTTGTTCTTTCCCTTGCGCGCTCGCTTGACAGCGCGCTTGAAGAGGACGCAAAAAAGCTTTTCCTTGAGGACTTGTCGCGCAAATATCCTGACGCGCAGGTGCGCGAAATAGTGCAGGTAACTCCCCTTGCAGGCTCAAACGGCTCCTACTACCAGCTAAAGGCGCGCGTGTCAAGCGACCTCGCATCCCCATGCCCTACAAGGCTGCACATATACTACAATTATCCTCCGCAGAATTTCGTTACCCAGCCGCCGGACGTGGTAACGACCGGCTGCCAGCTGTGCATAAACGCGCCCACATGCGTGCTTGCCTTTGAGGAGGAGGCAATAGTGGCATCGCACACGTATGAAGGCACAAAACAAATCTTAGATTACATAAGCGCATATTCCAACGCAGTCCCCTCCGCGTATTTCACATCCGAATACGGCCAATTTGCCAACGTGTGGGTGGTGGAGTGGGACTCCCCAAGCGCAACGTATTCCTTTAAGGCAGTGCTTTCAAAAACCGGCAAAGCGCCCCTTGCGATTTTAAGCAAATCAAAGCAATAAGTTCAATGAACGCAGGTTTTCCAATGAAGAGCGCACTCATACTCCTATTGGCATTTCTCGCCTTATTTTACGGCTGCATTGAGCAGGCGCAGCAGCTCATTGCGCCCCAAGCGCAAGCAGCGGAAAATGCAACCGTGCCCCAATACTTCACATGCGCCAGCGGGGCGAACGTAACAGACCTTTTTGCATGCACGTGCATTCCGGACTGCTCTGACAACAACCCCTGCACGCGCGACGCATGCGACCCGCAGGCAAACCAATGCTCCCATCTTCCAATTGACGGCTCGGCTGCAGGCTGCTTCGGAGACGCAGGAAGCTGCCGAAGCTACACCTGCGTTCGCGGGGTTTGCGACACGGTGCCATCCGGCTCCTGCTGCGGGGACGGCAAGCGCTCCCCGGGGGAAACGTGCTCAAGCTGCCCAACGGACGTAAACTGCTCGCAGGGGGAGCTTTGCTGCGCCCAAGGGTGCATGGCTGCCGCCTGCAGCAGCGACAGCGGCTGCGATGATTCCGTTCTTGGCACAAAAGATGCGTGTGAAAACCCAGGCTCATGCGCTGCAAAATGCACCAATGCCCAAATAAGGGAATGCACTAACGGCGACAGCGCATGCCCGTTTGGATGCAGCATTTCAACTGATTCCGACTGCAAGGTGCAGACAACCGGCACCACCACTTCAATAACCGAAGAGTTCATTGTTTCCTTTTCAAACCCTCACCTTCAATCGTGCAAGATGGCTGAGCGGCAGTTTTTTGACAATTTCATAATATACGAAGTTACTTTTGAAAACCTTGCACCGGAAAGCTACCCTGTCTTTGTGCAGGATTTCTACGCGCGAAGCGCAACGTATGGAATTGACCAGGACAACGCCGATGATGCATATACTGTCTACACAAACGACAACTATGCAGCTTCAGGGGAGCAGCACCCAACGCGCAGGTACGCTTTCCTTGCCCAGCCGCCCCTTCTTGCGCCTCCAAGCGACTACGAGCCGCCCTGCAATGCAACAGAGCGCTTCTCCAACCTCTTCCAGAACGCAAATGTGCAGCAGGGGGACATTGTGCAGGGGCGCGTATGGGTAAAAATAGGCAGCAATGGCGGATATGAAAAGGGGATATGGTCCTTGGGGTATGCGCCCAAGCTTGACGCTTCCAACACAATTGAGGCGCAAATATACACAAATTAACTACACAAATTAGCAACCCTATACACTGCCTTTATAACGTTTCAGTGCGCATATTACTACAGGTTTCCATGAGTTCTGCAATCCAACCTACCCTTAGTGCGACATCCGTTAAAGCCGTTAATGCGGGCGGCGCATCAGGCGCCAGAGGAATGTCCATGACGGACCGATATCTCGTCATTGCATCAATAGCAAGGGATATGGGCCACCCGCTGGCTGAAAGAGCATACTCCGCACAGGCGGCTTTTCATATGGAGCGTTTTGGAGCGCTGGAAAGTGCGGGCGAAATAACACATGAGCACTGCCTAAAACCCGAAGACGTTTTTGCAGTTGAAATAATGCTCACCTTGAGGACTATTCAAAATGCAATGAGGAAAAACCCTTCCTTAAGGGAGAAGGTTTCTGCCGCACAAGCTAACGGGTCCGCAGCGCGTGCTTACAACCAGGGGCGCTTTGGCAACCTTGAGGGCGCAAAAGAAACAATGCACCGGCACAACTTAACGCAAAAAGACGTTGACGCAACAGGAATCGCAGTTTTCTTAAGAAGCCTAAAAGACGTATTGAACACCACACCCGCTTTGCGTGCCACGCTGGAAGAAATGTACCCCAGACTTAAGCTTCCCTAAGCAGCAGCATAATATTCCCCGCTTTTTTTCTGCTCCCTATCAAGCACCGAGCCACTCTTGTTTATGCGCGGCCGCAATGTCTGCTCATCGCGGCGCATCGTAATTCCCATCCCTTTTAGGAACGCGTTCATGCCGTCTTTTTTCCCAAGCGCGTTTGCAGCATGGCCTTTTTTTGACGGCACCCCGTCAAAGGGCATCACCCGGTTTGAAATAAGGTCAATTAGCACAACATCATGGTCCACAACAAACGCAACTTTCTTTGAATCCCCTATCACGCTTCGCAAAAGGTTTGCAAAATGCAATCTCTGCTCCACGTCCAAGAACGCGCTCGGCTCGTCAAAAAGGTACAATTGCGCCTCTTTTGAGAGTGCGGCAGCAATGACAACCCGCTGCAACTCGCCCCCTGAAAGATGCTCCATATGCCTTTCAAGCAGCCTCCCTATCTCAAGCTTTCTTTTGCATTCCTCAAGCACAAAGGAGTTCAGCTGAAGGGAGTTGAAATATTCAAGCACGCTCATGCCCTCTTTGGGCTTTATGTACTGGGGCTTGTAGGATATGCTGCACTTTTCCATTCCCTCTCCGCCATCCGCCTTTTCCTCGCCTGCAAGCATTTTTACAAAAAGGGATTTCCCAATGCCGTTCTTACCCACAATTCCAACTATCTCGCCTTCATAGAGCTTTCCCTCTTTACATGAGAACTCAAACTGCCCTTCAAACTTCTTTTGCATCGCAGGGTAGTGCAGCCTTGCCTCTTTCTTTTTCTCCCCCTCGTTCCCCTTTGCAAAGCGTATCTCCTCCTTCCTAAATCGCGTATTCTCAGCCTTCAAATACCCGCCCAAAAATTCCCCAACACCCGCCTTTGAATTCTTTACCCCTGACATTACCCCATACGCATTCTCCTGCCCGTAAAATACGTACACATAGTCCGCAAGGTAATCAAAGAGCGCAAGGTCGTGCTCAATTACAAATACCTGCTTTTGCTGCGCAAGCTCGCGCAGGCACGCAGCAACAGCAAGCCTTTGCCCAATGTCAAGGTAGCTTGAGGGCTCGTCAAAATAATACACCTGCGCATCCTTGCAAAGCGCGCCAACAATCGCAACCCTCTGCAGCTCCCCGCCTGAAATGTTTTTCACGCCCCTTTCCATTATGCCGCCTATTGAGAGCATGCCGGCGTACTCTTCCCGCTTGCACCTCTCATCTAGCTGCTCCAGCAGCTCCCCCACAGTGCCTGCAAATGCGCTTGCAATCCTCTCAATGTTTTGCGGCTTGTAGCTTACTTTGAGCTTTTTTGATGCGAGCTTCTCAAAGTAGTGCTTCTCCTCAACCGACTGGCGGTATTGCTCCTTGAACTGCGCAGCCTCCACCTTCCCAAAGTTCGCAGAAAGCGTGCCCGCAAGCATTTTCATCGCGGTTGATTTCCCAATCCCGTTTTTTCCAATAAACCCTACGACCCCTTCTTGGGGAAGGGGCATTCTCCCATAAAGGCGAAAAGAGTTCACCCCGTAGGAATGCACCGGGCAGTCAAGCTCGTGCGCCAGATTTATTATCGTAATCGCGTCAACGGGGCATTTTTTAGGGCAAATGCCGCACCCAGTGCAAAGCTCCTCAGAAATGACCGGCCAGCCCTCCTTGTCTATCACAACCGTTTCGTCGCCCATGAGCACCCCCGGGCAAACCTTTACGCATACGTAGCCGCACTTCTCGCGCGTGCACTTGTCCTTGTCTATAATCGCAATCCTTGCCATTCAAATCCGCATTATTTTGTGTCGCTGCAATTAAAAATACCGCTTGCGAAATTTTCCCATGCGCATCCTCAAGAAAGATCATTCAACAGGGGAGATAAAGCTCACGTGCGAGTCCCTTGAAGACCTCTGGCATGTTGAGCGCACGCTACAGGAGGGCGACACAGTGCGCGCCAAAAGCTGGCGGCGCTTCAAGGTGGAGGGCTCCGACGATTCCGGCGAAAAAAAGGAGGTGAAAATAGACCTCATGGTAGAGCGCGTGGAGTTTGCAAAGCTTGCCAACAGGCTTCGAGTGGGCGGCAAGATAAAGAGCGGCACCCCAGAGGAATTCGTGCAAACAGGAAGCTACCACACAATAGACCTTGAGCCGCACTACCCCTTTTCCATAATAAAAGTGTGGAAGTCCCACCAGCTAAAGCGGCTTGAGGAGGCAGTAAGCGAGGGAAAGCGCCCCAAAATCGCGCTTTGCGCAATGGACGATGAAAAGGCAGTTTTTGCAACGCTTCGCGGCTACGGGGTGGCATACGAGTTTGAGCTTGAGAACTCCGCAAGCAAGCGCGACGAAAAATACGAGGAGAAGCAGCAGAAATATTTTGCGGAGATAGAAAAGAAGCTCTCCTCCTACACTGTTGAAAAGCTCATAGTTGCAGGACCCGGCTTTGCAAAGGAGAACCTCAAGAAAATGCTGGAAAGGAAGCATTCCGCGCTTCTCCAAAAAATAATATGGGAGAACTGCTCCTACGCAGAAAGAAGCGGCATAAACGAGCTTCTAAAAAAAGGCGTTGTC
Source organism: Microcaldota archaeon (assembly GCA_018304295.1). Taxonomy (GTDB): domain Archaea; phylum Micrarchaeota; class Micrarchaeia; order Anstonellales; family Anstonellaceae; genus Anstonella. Next base: position 11,963 of record JAGVWK010000006.1, read on the forward strand.
TCAAAAGTCGCAGGCGAGCAGCGCATAGAGGAGGAGGCAAAGCTCCTTGAGTCCTTTCTTTTGCACCTTCACAAGGACGACGGCTTGTGCGCATACGGGGTTGCGCCGGTGAAAAGTTCCATTGAGCTTTCAGCCGCAACGCATCTGCTGGTTCTTGACGAGCTATTGCGCACAAAAAAGGAAATAGAAGCGCTTCTTGAATTGGCAGAGAAAAAGAAAGCCAAGATAACGATTTTCTCCCAAGAAGGCGAGCCGGGGAAGCAGCTTGCAAGCTTTGGGGGCTTTGCGGCGCTGCTGAAATTCAGGATTTCCTAGCCTTACCCTTTGTCAAATCCTGCAAAATCGCAAACGCTCTTTGCGTGTCATGCGAGTTCACCACAAGCAGCGTGTCATAGTGGCACGACGTTATCTCCACAACGTTTATGCCCCCCTGCGCAAGCGTATTCAATATGAGCGAAACAACCCCCGGCGTCGCCTCAATGTTTTTTCCAGAGCAAATCGCAACCATGTCAACGTTTTTCACCAGCCTCTCATAATTGTCTATTTTCCTTACGTGCCACTCTTCCACCAATGACATTATGCCGCTTCTGCTCGTAGAAACAATTACCACTGGCACCCTCACCTGCTTTTTTGAGAGCACCACGCACAATCCTGTCCTTACTTCAAGGGAACTCCCCCTAAGCACCCGCAGCGCAGCCTCTTCAGCCAGCTCAAACTCCCCCCCGCTTTGCGCCTCCCTTAAAAGCGCCGCCCTTACCGCGACCTCGCTTTTTTTGCTGCCGTAAATCTCCTTTGCAATGTCCCTTGCAAGGCTGCTGCAGTTTATCATGCCTCCCTTCAGGTAGCGAAGCAGCACAGGCCTCTGGCGCAGGTACATGCGCATTTCCGACGCGTAATTTGGCATTTTTTCACCCATGCCGTTTGGGCGCAAATGTTTAAAATTAAACACTTTGCTTAATTTTTATTTCATTTTGAGCGCTATTTAAATTTCCTTTTCCCGCATCAACACACTCCACGATGAATATGGAATTAGGGCTTGTATACTCCCAGATAAGCTTTGAGACAAAAGAGCTCATGCGTGCAGCGGCAGAGGAAGGCATGGCGCTCGCAAAAATAAACGACAACGAGTTGCAGCTTTCCCTTGGGGAAAATACCCCAACATTCCCCCAATGCACCCTTATGCGCTCCATTTCCCATTCGCACGGGCTCTACGTGTCCGAATACATAGAATACCTGCAAAAAACCTCCATAAACTCCGCGGCTGCAATACGCATTTGCGGGGACAAGGCGCTCTGCTCCATGCACCTTGCAAAGGCGCGTATCCCCTCCCCAAAAACTTTCCTTTCATTTTCTTCGCAAATGGCGCAAAGCGCAATGGACTCGCTTTCCTACCCCTGCGTTGTAAAGCCCGTGATAGGGAGTTGGGGAAGGCTTGTGCACAAGATAAACGATTCCGACGCAGCGCGGGCAGTGCTTGAATACAAGGAGCACCTCTCAAACCCCATGCACAAGGTGTATTACACGCAGGCTTACGTTGAAAAGCCGGGGCGGGACATACGCGCCTTCATGTGCGGCGGGGAGATTGCAGGGGCAATATACCGCACATCGGAAAACGGGGATTTCCGCACCAACCACCATCTAGGCTCGTGCGTTAGCCCCTGCCCAGTATCGTCCGAGCTTTCTGATATATGCGGGCATGTTGCGCAACTTTTCGGCAATGAGCAAATTCTCGGCATTGACCTGATAGAGTCTTCCGAAGGCTTGCTCGTTGTGGAAGTGAATTCCACGCCGGAATTTGCAGGGTGCCAGAAGGCAACCGGCATTGACATTGCAAAAAAGACAGTGCAGCATGCAATGCGCATTGCCAAAAACTAAGGCGCTACTATGGACTTTCTCACAACAACTGGCATCAGCAAGCAGCAGCTGCATTCTCTTTTGCAACTGGCAAAAAATCTCAAAGAGGAGCATAAATGCGGCAAGCCAAACAATTCGCTTGCAGGGAAAACACTTGCGCTCTTGTTTGAGAAGCCCTCCACGCGCACGCTTGCATCCTTTCAGCTTGGCATGGCGCAGCTTGGGGGAAGCGCAACGCTTCTTTCCTCCTCAAACTCCCAGCTTTCCCGCGGCGAGCCCATGAAGGACACTGGCGCAATACTTGGAAGGTACGCGGACATAATAGCGGCGCGCCTTTATTCACACGCTGATTTGGAGGAGCTTGCGCAAGCCTCTTCCTCCCCAGTAATAAACGCGCTCACAGACCTTGACCACCCCTGCCAGGCGCTTGCAGCATTGCTTACAATGAAAGAGCACAACAAGCTTTTCGCAGGCTCAAAATTCGTTTTTGCAGGCGACTGCGGCTTTAACGTAGCGAACGCCCTTATGGCAGCAACCTCCCTTGCAGGGATGGAAATAACGCTCGCATGCCCCAGAGAGTGCAAAATAAACGAGGAATATCTCTCTTTTGCGCGCTCCCGTTCCACCGTTGAAGTTTCCCACGACCTCTTTGCGGCAGCAAAGGATGCGGACGTAATATACACCGACACGTGGGTTTCAATGGGTCAGGAGGAGGAAAAGGAAAAAAGAATGCAAATGTTCCTTCCCTTCCAGGTGAATTCCCAAGTAATGAAAGAAGCAAAAAAAGGCGCGATTTTCATGCACGACCTGCCTGCATACCGCGGAAAAGAAGTAACTGCGGGCGTGATAGACGGCCCGCAATCCACAATATACGACGAGGCGGAGAACAGGCTGCACGTGCAAAAAGCGCTCATGCTGCATCTTTTAGGGAAAGCCTGAAGCCTACATGGGGACTTCCATCACAAGAACGTGCGACTCTTCAGTTGCATCAAGCTCAATTTTCATTGCATCCGTTATTTCCGCAGCATCCCCGCTTTGCAGGATTTCCTCCCAGATTTTTACCCTCCCGCTAATCACAAAAACGTAGCTTCCGTGCTCGCGGCGCGCCTCGCAGGAAACGTGCGTGCCGGCATCCAGCCTTCCCATCCGGAAAATCGCATCCTGGTTTATGAGGAGCGCACCCTTCATGCGCTTTCCTGACAAAACAGTGAGCAGCTTGTTTTTCATCCTGTCCTGCTCTATTTCCTTTTGCTCGTAGTTTGGCGGTATGTCCTTTTCCCGCGGCTCAACCCATATTTGCAGCAAATGCACGGGATTTGTTTTTGACGCGTTGTACTCCGAATGCATTATGCCGCTTCCAACGCTCATCCTTTGTATGCTGTTTGCGGATATCCCACTTATGTTTCCGGCATCGTCCTTGTGCTCAAGCTCGCCCTCCAGTATAATTGTAACAACTTCCATGTTGGTGTGCGGGTGCATCCCAAACCCGTGCCCGCCCTCTATTACGTCCTCATTTATCACTTTCAATTTCCCAAACCCCACCCTTCTTGGGTTGTTGTAATTCGCAAAGCTGAAGCTGTGCTTTGTGTGCAGCCATCCATGCTCTCCCACGCCCCTCTCCTGCGAGCGCTGTATTGATATTTTCATGAATGAGTATTGGCTGGGGTATTATTTAAGAGTATATGAACAGGGCGGCTGCGACCCACTGGAAAGTTAAGTGATTATATGGGCTACACCACGATACAAATACTGCCAAGCACCCGCCTGCGCCTCTCCAACCTCAAATCATCCGAGCGGGAGACGTATGACAACTTGCTCAACAAGCTCATGGAGCTTGTGCCCGAAGGGGACGAGGAAGGGAAATACTCAGAGGAGTTTCGCATAGGGCTTCTTAACGCAAAGCTTGACCTAAGGCGGGGAAAGGCAATCCCGCACGATGCTCTCAAGCGCCAGCTGGGGCTGAAGTAAAATGGCGTGGAAACTCTCTTGGTCAACTGGCGCTGCAATTTCCATGAGCAAGCTTGGCCAAAAAGAGGCG
>JAGVWK010000032.1 GCA_018304295.1 Microcaldota archaeon
GGAGAGGGCGCCTGCTAATGTTGAAATAATGACGGCAATCAGCCATGTAAGAAAACATGCCTTTAACTATAAAAATGGCGATCCTTTCCAGAAGAAACTCCCGGACTAAGGTTTGATTGGAGGAAATTCCTGCCCATCCGACCCTTCAAGGTTATATTTGGACCTTTTAGGTTTTCCCTTTACCTTGAGAACTGCAAAAAAGCTGTAGTTCCACGGGGTCGGAGCAAGCGTTCCGTGCCGGCGATCAACAAGATCATGGTATTTTGCCCTGAATCGTAATATGAAATCGCAGTCAAACTGCGTCGTCCCGAGTTTGGCGATGTCCTTGTCCAAGTGATAAAACCCGTATCCGTCCCCAACCTGTATGTAATGGGTTCCTTTTTCACCATAATATTTCCACAGGGCTGATGCCTTGACAATGAACTCACGATCCTCAAAGGCAGCCTGATCTGCTTTGCCGTCCTCATATGTCATTGACTCTTTAGACTTGCTGAATTTACGTGGCTTGATGCCTTTTTTATTGAGATAAGTCAGCGTTCCCAATTCTCTGAAAAGACGGGTAGTCTCATCATCTTTGGAAAAGTTCCAACCTCCCTTTTCGTTCCATGAAAATAATTTTTGACCGTAATCCGCCTGCAATCCGTTCTTTACTTCCAAATCATAGGGCTTTCCTAGGTGGCAAAAGACGGCATCCACGCCGCCAGCCATTCCTTTCTGCATCTTTCCGGGGTAGATAAGCCCCATTTTTTCCAGTAGTTCAAATAGTTCATCCTCATATTTGTGGCCCTTGTTCTTGCCTAACACCATTCAATCACCATTCTCAAGCGATCCTTTTATCCTATTCAGAACTTTCCATGGATGGCTGTTAAGTTCATGTTCCCACACGTGAATGACGCGCCAGCCCTTCTTCCTAAGAACTCGTGTCAAATTCTTATCCCTTTTGGCATTCCCATAAATCTTTCGTTTCCAAAAGGCGATATTGCTTTTTGGCATTCTAAAGTGAACGGGGCATTTGTGCCAGAAGCAGCCGTCCACGAAAACCGCCACTTTTTTTCTTGGAAAAGCCACATCTATCTTATGGCTGCCGTATTGCAATCGATAAGCATATCCCTCTGCGCGAAGCGCCTTTCTTATGATTCGCTCAGGCGATGTGTTCTTGCCGCGTATTTGTGACATTATCTCGCTTCTTTTCTTTTTTGTGAAAATATCAGTCATAAAAAGCCACCGGAAGCACTGGAAAGTAGGTTTGCGCAGAATTAAAAAGCCAATATCTGAGTTTTAGGTGATGGAAAACAGACGAAAACCCGAAGGTGATGTGATGGAGCCCGAAGCAAAGGACATAGGTGAAATAGAACTTTTTTCCATAGAAGCCCGCGCACCAAATTTCTGCGGGTGTCATGCCGCGGTTTCATTAATCAAAAGGGCAAAGAAGATAAGACCAGATTTCCAAAGAATAATCTTGAAGCGCGTCAAAACCAATGGGAATATGATGACTTTTAAGGTGAAAATAGAGAAACAAAAGAGGCGAATTTAATGGCTGACACATACGTGGGTGAAAAAAATCGTAGGCGTTTTTCAGATAGTGGAAGACAAGTTTCACGATGGGTCTACGAAAAGGAGCACGGAAGGATTGGTGAAGGCAGGATTGTTCATCACAAAGATGGAAATTCGCTAAATAACCGTCCTAGCAACTTGAGGGCTATGCGCCGAAGCGATCACTCGGCCTACCACGCAAGAAAACGCGGATTGTAAGTTTCTTCACTGAACGACCACGGCTTGCGCGGCAAGCCATCTGCCTTTAGGCATCAGTTGAGCAACCTTCTGTTGCAGCCCTCGCGCTTGTTTGCAAGCGCTCGAAAGAAGCAAGCCGCGCAGGGAACGTTGCGGCTTCCCGCTTTTTGGCTCGCATTTTTTCGCGCAGCGAAAAAAGCGCCCTGTTTTGCTTGGGCAAAACGAAAGCCGCCAAAAAGTGGCATCGTTTTGCTTGGGCAAAACGCTTGCCGCCCGAAGCCCTTTCGCAATCTTCGCGGAACCTGCAAATCGGCGAACCGATTTGCGGTCCACTTTTCGCGGAAAGCGAAAAGTCGGCAGCAGCGGAAGCTTTCAGCCGTGGTCGTTCACAAAACGGAAAATGCTTTGCATTCCTATCGTAAACGCTCAAAGAAGTTTCGCGTTTACGGCGCGGCTGTGCTTGCGCCAGCCCATTGCGAACGCGCCTAAAGAAGCCGCGCGTTCACAACCCCGTCCTGCCCCACGCGGTTGGTAACTTTTATTTTCCCAATCTCGCTGTCTATCACCGCGCCCTTGGTAATGAGATTCTGGCGCGCATAGTGGCGGTTGTCAGGCGTTTCGGTAACGTTTTTTATCCTTACCTTCTTCATCCCGTCCTTTGTAAGCACATTTGCAAACGCAGCAACCTTAAGGCGTATCTTGTGCGTGTTGCCGCGGTGGCGCGACACTATGCGCACTTCCTTCTCGCCTATTTTTGTTGCGCCAAAGGGAGAGCCTGCAAGGTGCAGCTTTTTGTCAGCCGCCTTGCGTATCCTGCCACCCGTGCCCGAAATCTTTGTTTTGCCTTTCCCGTGGTATTTCTCCATAAGAATCCCTCATTGTAATGCCAATGCGCTTATCCAAATGCACAAAGAGAGTAATTTATAGGTTATTACCTTAAAAAAGCTTATGCTTCTCATCCAACGCTGCGGCTCTGATGCGCCCTCGGTGCAGGCGCTTGTTGAAAAACTGGCTGCTTTTGGGAAAAAACATGGGCTTCATTTGCAGGCGCTTGACCCAAGTGCGGCATATTCTCCCCTATGCATCCGCGCCGCACTTGAAATGCAAAAAAGCGCAAGCGCATCAGCCAAAACGCCCTTCAATGAAAAAAACACCCTTCTTGGAACCTTGGCGCTCACTCAAAACTTCACCCGCGCAATAAAAACAGCCGGCGCAAAAGATGCGCGCGATTTTGTGCTTGTTGCATGGGAAAATGCCGCATGGGATACGGAAAATGCGCGCGGGAGGATAAAAGGGAAGGAAAAAATAAGCCGGGGCAAACTCTCATCCGCGCTTTCCCTCAAAAAGCTCGCATGGGGCAAGAAAGACAATGCCCACTTCTCAAGGCTTTACGCGCTTTCAACAGAGGCCCGCAGGCTCTGTCCACTTGAGAAGCTCATAATAGAGAAGATGGCGCTTGCGCGCATTTAGCGTTTGCGCATCGGGCTTACTTTATTCCAAGCTGTCGGTATATCATGTCCTTGTCAAAGGGCACGTCCAGCCCAAGCACCCTGTGTATGAACATGAATATTTCAACAGCCCTTTTGGGCTCTATTTTGCTCATCATTATTATGTCGCGCAGGCTTTTTTCCTTCCCTATGAGCTCATAAAGGAAAACCCCGTCCCTCCCATATCTCTTGTATATTGAAAAGCCGTCCTCCCCGTACCTCTTCCTTATCTCATCGCGGGGCAGCTGCGCAAACGCAACAAAGTTTTTTTTCCCAAAATACCCCAACATGTCATCAACTTCAAAGAGCGAGCAGTGCAGCGCAAGCGCAATGCCCACAAAATCCGCCTTGCCATCAATAAGCCTGAACAAGTCCATGCCGCTTTTGCCAAACTTAAGGGGCAAGAGCGCCGTAAGCTCCGCCTTTTGCGCAATGCCCAAATGCGCAAGAGTTGGCACATCAATCGGTATTATGTCTATCATTTCTTCCGCATCAAGGTGCACAGCCGGCGGCTTTTGATTTTTTTCAGCAGGCAACGGGGGCGTTGCTGCCTCCTTTTGCGCCTTTGCCGCAGCGGCAGGGTCCGCATCCTCCTCCAAAATGGGCTTGAACCTATCAACGGCTCCGGTTTCCCCCTGCTGCTTTTTTTCTTCTGGCTTTTCCAGCTTTATTATCCCGTGCTCGTCCATGAACTCAAGTATCTCAACAAGCTTAACTTCTGAAATATGAGTCTCATTGAGTATTTCCTCGGCGGTCTTTTCCCCGTCAATAAGATTATATACACTTATCCCGACCTGCCCGTATTTCTCATAAATGAGCTTCTCAAGGCTTGAAAGCCCCGCAGGCACAACAACAAGCCCCTCCTCCTCGTGCCTTTCCTCATCCTTTCTTGGCATTATCCTTCCCTTATCATGCGCATTCGCCCCTCTTTCCCACGCGTCCGCAGGCACAAGAGGCCCTTCCTTTTCCTGCCCTGCAGCGTCCTGCCCTGCTGCGGGCTCGCCCCGCCCTCCGTATGTTTCTTCTTTGCCCCCTTCCCCCTGCGCATCCGCACTTTCTTTGCCCATGCTGCTTTGCGCGCCCTCCTCAAGCATCCCCTCCGCCTGCATGAACTGCAGCACCTCAAGGCACTTTTCAATCTGGATGTTAAGCCGCCTTGCAATCTGCTCTGCGGAAAGCCCCTCAACCACGCACTCGTAAACCGAAATGCCTGTTTCGCCGAATTTTTCAAGCGCCTTTCCTTGGTTGCGGAAGCGGTCAATAGGGCGTGCTTCCTTTATTTTCAGCTTTGAAAATTTATCCACCATGCGCGCACCGCCTTTCAAATTCCACCGGTTTTCTCCCGTTAGGGACTTGCGCACAAATCTTTATAAGTGTTAGATTGGCAAGCCGCTTATGGCGCTTGACGAGCTACTTATAAGCACCGGCGTTGACGCGCTCATACGCCTTGTCAAAGAGAAAAAGAAAATTGAGGTTTCAGCGGCTGCAAAAGCCCTTTCCCTGCCCGCGCAGACAGTGGAGGAATGGGCGCGCGTGCTTGAGGAAGAGGGCATAATAGCGATAAAATACCAGTTCACAACAGTGCTTTTGATCTGGCTTAACCAAGAGCCTTCCGTAATATCCGCGCGCACCCAAAAACTAAGCGAGCAGAAAAAGGCGCTCGTGTCGCAGGTTTCAAAAATGCAGCGCAACTTGGATGCCTCGGTGTCAGACTTAACTTCTCTTGAAAAAGACGCAAGGTTTGGGGGCATAGGTGAGCTTGAAAAGCGCGTTTCGCAATTGCAGGCGCGCATGGAGCAGCTTTCCGCATTAAAGGCGGATGCGGACGGGCAGCTTTCCTCCTCTTCCTCCTCCCTTGAGGCGCTTGAAAAGAAAATGTCGCACCTTGCGGGCGTGCTTGACTCCCTTGAAGGAAAAAGCGCATCCATTCAGGTGCCCCTGCCCCCAAAATCAAAAAGGCAGAGCATTGCGCAGTCCGCCTCCCTTCTCAAGAACTATGCATCCAAAATAGCGCAGCAGCAGGAGCAGTCCCAAGAGGCGTTCGCTTCCATAACGAAAAAAATATCCGCGCTTTCTTCCAAGCTTGAGCAGGATGATGCCGCATCTCTCGCGCGCTCCTTGCGCTCTGACCTTGAGCTTGCAATGAATGCGCAAAAGCAGCTTTCCAATTCCATGCAGGAGGCGCTTCTTGGCCAAAAAGCCCTGCAGGAGCAAATCTCAGGCATCGCAGCGGGCATAAAGCGCATGGAAAGCGCCTCTTTGGAATTTGACGCAACAAAATTCCGCTCGCAGCTTGATGCAGCGCAAAAAAGCGCGTCCGCTGCGGCGCAAAAAGCGGACGCTGAGCTTGGCAGTACGCTCAATTCCATAAATGCGCAGCTTGCGAAAATAGAGGCAATGCAAATGCAGGAAAAAGGCATTGCGGATGCGGTAAGGGGAATGAAAAAAGAATACGGCGAGCTTTCAGGGCGCGTGCACGACACAAGCCTGCAGCTGCGCTCCGCGGCCTCAACCTACGAGGAATCCGTTGCCCCCGGCATTGAGGAGATAGAGCGCATGCGCGGCAAGCTCTCCGACCTCTCCCTCAAGAAAGGCGAAATAGAAAAAATGCTGCAAAACGTGCGCACCCTGCGCATGCAATACGACGAGCTTTCCTCAAAGCTTTTGCAGCTTGAAAAGGAATCCGAAGTGCTCGGCATACTCTCCGACGAGCCGCCCCCGCCCGCATTAGTGGAAAAAATAAACCTCACAAGCGAGGAAGAGGCGGAATTTGACCGCAAGCGCGAGGAATTGCGCATGCTAATACGCAAGATGTGGGACGAGGACAAAAAGTAGCATGCCTGCCCTGCAGCAGCTACGCCCCTTTGCACTTGCCCGCAGCAACCGTTATGCCACACAAAGGCATTTAAACAATTTGCGAGCAGCTAATGCTGGGACAAAACGGCTGATTGGATGGTGCATTCATGGCAGAGCAAACAGACGCAAAAATACAGCAGGAGCCAAAAGGGCTTGCACAACTGGCAAAGCCAAAAGGCAGCGGCAAGGAGCTTGACAATTACACATTTGACAACGAGGGCATAAAAGTAAACGTGCGCATCATCTATTACAAGGGCGACTTTGTCCCTACTTACGAGGTATCCGTGCGCGGCCTCTCCGAAGGCACGCGCCTTGTTCTCAACAACCTTCGCACAGAGCTTATCACTACCGTAAAGCTTGACGTAACCGACATAATGGACCAGCGCAAGCAGCAGGAGGTGCGCTCAAAGTTTGAGGCAAAGGCACTGCAGCTGCTCTCAAAGAATTTCCCTTCCCTCTCAGAGGCTGACAAGCGCGTGCTGGCCGCATACATCATACAGAATTCCCTTGGGCTTGGGCTGCTTGAAATCCCGCTGCACGACGATGCCCTTGAGGAAATCGTGATAAATTCCTCAGAAAGCCCGGTATGGGTTTACCACAAGAAATACAGCTGGTGCAAGACAAACATAAACATGGACAGCGAGGACGCAACGTACGACTATGCGGCAATGATAGGGCGCAAAATTGGCAAGCAGATAAACATGCTCAATCCCTTCATGGATGCGCACCTTACAAGCGGGGACCGCGTGAATGCGACCCTCTACCCAGTTTCCTCCTTTGGCAACACGCTCACAATACGCAAGTTCTCAAAGAACCCATGGACCCTTCCCTACCTCATTGAGCTTAACTGCATTTCCCCCCAAGTCGCAGGGCTTATATGGCTGTGCATGCAAAACGAGCTTTCGCTTCTTGTTTCAGGTGGCACCGGAAGCGGCAAAACATCTTTCCTTAACGCAATTTCCTGCCTAATACCCGCAAACCAGCGCATAATTTCAATAGAGGATACAAGGGAGCTTACGCTTCCAAGCTTCCTCCAATGGGTCCCAATGGTTACAAGGGAAAGCAACGCCGAAGGGAAGGGCGAGGTGAGCATGCTTGACCTTCTTGTAAATTCCCTGCGCCAGCGCCCTGACCGCATAATAGTCGGGGAGGTGCGCAAGCAGCGCGAGGCAGAGATACTTTTTGAGGCGATGCACACCGGGCACTCCGTATATGCGACCCTGCACGCTGACAATGCGCACGAAACAATTTCCCGCCTTACAACGCCTCCCATAAGCATCCCAAGGGAAATGCTTGACAGCCTTGCGGGCATTGTGGTGCAATTTCGCCACAGGCGGCTTAACATAAGGCGCACGCTTGAGTTCGCAGAGGTGCAAAAAGGCGGGGATGTTAATGTTTTGCACCGCTGGGACGTGAAAACGGACCGCATAAACGAAACAGGCAAAATGATAACGCTTGCAAACACCCTCTCCCTATACGCAGGCATGTCGCACAAGGAAATAGAAAGCGACATTGCAGAAAAGGCGAAAGTTCTCAGCTGGATGGTGAAGAAAGGCTACAAGGACGTGAACACATTCGGCCTGATAACCTCCCGCTACTATATGGACAGCGACGAAATCGCATCGCTTGCCGCAAAGAACGCTTCCATAGACTTGGAGGCTTAAGCATGGCAGCTGATGAGCTTCCCACCTTTGAATCCCTTTCAAAGCGGGCAAAGAACTTTGAGAGGAACCTCCTTAGCGTGCAAAGGGACGAGTCCATTTTTTCAAGCCCGCTCCCGCCCCCAGCAGAGCATGCCTCAATGAGCTTCCAGCAGCTTCTTTCCAATGCCCAAACAATTGAGCGCAAGCTTTTGGCAGCATACTACCAGCAGTCCATTTCAAGGCCTGAAATAAAAATGCCGATTTCAGCAGCGCCTGTTTTTTCGCAGCCAACTCAACAGCCTGCCGCAGCTGCAACCACGGACTCCCCGATTTCAATGCTGAAAACCTCTTTTGGAATGGTATTTGGCAAAAAAAACGCAGAAACTGCGCACGACGCATTTGAATCCCTTGGTAAAGCCGCGCACTTGCGCAGCGAGCCTTCCTCAAAAAAGGGTCCAGCGGCCCAAATACAGGCAGCGCAAGCGCAAAGCGCCACAGCGCCGCCTTCACCAGCCGCCACATTTATAGCAGGCAGCATTGCAAGCTGGCAGCAAGGCACAGAACAGGCTTTGCCGCAGCAGCCATCCACGCACGCAGGAGCAAAAACCGCCCCGCCTTCCCAGCCCTTTTCCGCTTTATCGCAGGCAAAAGCTCCACCCGTGCCGCCCAAGCCCAAAATCCCTCCAGCGCAGCCTCCCAAGCAGGCAGCAGCGCAAGGCGCGCCTGCAAGGATGCTGAACGTTGGCGGCAAGCTCATCCCAATAAAACCAATGTATTCCTCGGCTTCGCAGCAGGCTTTGCAGCCGGCTTTGCAGCAGCCTCCGGCTGCCCCTTCCACTTTGCAAACAACCCCTCCCAACGCGCAGCCTGCCGCAACTGCGCAGGAACACGAGGAAGAAAAACCTCCCCCGCAGGCTTTGCAATCCCGGCAGGCTTTGCAACCATCCCCTGCCTTCCCTGCCCCAAGCCGCAAGCAAAACACGGGCGCTTTCATTATATTGCCCCAAGAAAAAACCCGCACAGCAAAAACACTGCCGCAAGCGCCAGAGCCTGAAAAAGAATCGCCGCAGGAAGAATTGGCGCAAGGGCTGGAGCAAGGAACCCCTCCTGAAATCCCAACAGAGCATCAAGATTCAAGCGAACAGCAGGAGCAGCAAAGGGAGCTTGAGCAAATACTGAAAAAATTCTCAAGCAACAGCCTTGCGCGCGAAACAATCAGCCTGAAAAAATCCCTTCCGGGAAAACGCGCCCAGCAGGAAAATGCACAGGAGGAAGAAACACAGGAGAACGAAGAAGAGGCGCATGAAAAAGAAAATGAAGAATGGGGCGTAAAGCCACCGGCAACGCCCCACCCAAAACTGCTGCCTTCCCGTGCGCAAAAACCCTCAGCGCAAATGCAAATACTTCCAATCCCTCCCGCACAACAGGCGCCGGATATGCAACCACTCCAAAAGCCCGCGCCCTCCAGTGCTCGCGCCTTGGAAAAATCCACAACTTCGCAGCCGCGCATTGTGCCTCTTCCAATTGCGCCTTCGCGCGCCCCAAGCGCGCCAAAAAGGCTGCGCCCAAAAGAAAAGCAGCAACCTCCTGCGCAAAGCGAAATCCTTGATGAAAATGAAAGCGAAACCCCAACCTCTATTTTCCCAATCCCCTCCAAGCCCCTGCCACAAAAGCGCTCTTCCACTGCCGCTGCCTTACCAAAGCAAGAAAAAGCAGGCGCAAAGCCTGCGTTGCCTGCTGCCAGCCCCCAATCCCCTTCCCAGAAGAAAAAGCAAAAAGCAAAAACCGCGCGGCAAGCAGAAAAAGCAAAAACCGCAATTGCCAAGCAGCAGCCAAGCGCACTGGCAGCAACGCCAGCGCAACCCAAAATATTGGCACTGGCAAATCCTGCATGGAGCCCTGCAACACTGCCAGCAACAATCGCTCCTGCTTCAAAAGCCCGCCAAACAAAAGGCGCAAAAACCTCGCAATTAAAATCCGCCAAAACCAAAAATGCCCTGCCAACAGAAATAGCCCCAGCATACGCAACAGAAGCAACCCAACAATCAAAATCCGCCAAAACAAAAATGCAGCCGCAGGCACAACCCGCGCAAATGCAGCCCGCCATCCTTGAAAAGCTTGCCCCGCCCAAAAAATCCGCGCAAGCAAAATCCGCGCAAACCGCAATTATGCGGCAATTAAAATCCGCTCAAACACGGGCACTGCCACTAATGCCGTCCCAAACAAGCGCGGCAGTGCAGGCAGAGCCCGCAAAAACAAAAACTGCCCAGCAAGCAAAAATAGCACAGCCACAAAGCCGCGCATTCCCGGCTCCAACTGCCCAGCAAGCAAAAATAGCACAGCCGCAAAGCAGAGCCTTTCCGGCTCCAACAGCGCCGTACCAAACCTCAGGGACGGCAACCGCCCAGCAAAGCGGCTTAGCCGCAATGCCCCGTGCAATGCCCCGTGCAATGCCCCGTGCAATGTCAGGGCAGCTTGCAACCGCAACGCAGCCTTCTTTTGCGCGCACTGTGCAAACTCCGACAGCGGTCTCTTATCAATCACACTCCCAAATTTCCCAGCAGCCTGCGCGCCAAAGCGTGCCCATGCAAAGCGCCCGCCCACAAATCGCAATGCCCGCCGCACGCGCCCAAGGGAACAGAAGAGTTCCGCCTGCACAGCAAAAGCCGCCTGCCCAAAGCGCGCAAGGGCGAATGCCACTGCCCGCCACGCAATCCTACCCCCCTTCTCCGGCACAGCAACCCATCAGTGCAATGCGCCAACCGTATGCACCTCAGCAGCCTTACCTGCAGCCTTTACAAACGCCACCTCCACAATCCCGCCAGCAACAGCGTGCGCAAATGCCAGCATCGCGGCAGCCTTACAGGCAGCAAATGCCCTTAAGCCCGCAGCCTCCGCCTTATTTTTCCGTGCCTTTTGCGCAGCAGCACCCTCCCTCTCCCTATGCGCAAGGAATGCCCCACGTCCCCTCATACCCTGCCCAACCGCAGCGGCAAACACCAGCTCCCTTGCAGCAGCGTGAAAAAACCGCGCCCACACCCTCTGCAAACCCCATCTATGCGCAACCCTCATTTTCTCCAGCCGCACAAAAAACGCAACTGCCTGCCACCACGCCACAAGGAAAGCAGCCCCAAGGAATGCCCCGGCAAGGAACACCCAAGACCGCCCCCGCATCCTTGGAAATGTCGCAACCCCAATTTCCCAGCCCAGCCGGCATAAAAGAAACAGCCGAGCCTGACGTGCCGCTGCCGCCTCCAAAGGCAAAAAAGCAAGGCAAGGAACTTGCTCCATTCCCAAAAGGCGCAGGCAACGAACCCCAAATCCCGCTTCCGCATAAACAGCCCGCAACTGTGCAGCAGGCGCAAATGCCAATGCAGCAAAAAACAGAAGAGCAGGAAAACCCGCCTGCACCTCCATTGCCTCCTATGGGAAAATCTTTGCAGCAGCCGCCCATGGCGCAGCAGCCGCCCCAAAAGGCGCCTTTGCAGCCGCAGCAGCAGCCAACGCAGGCTTTTGCACCCCCGGAGGCAGCCTCGCAGCTTGAAGACCCGCAGCTAATAGCGTATGCAATGGAAAATTGCAAATGGCTCTATGAAATATACCGAATGGGCGGCTTAAGCAACGCGGATTTCAATGCAAAAGTGCGCGAGAGAATGGGCACCGCCGCAAAACCCGCCGAAACCTCCCTTCCGCAGGCAGCAGAAAGCGCATTTGAGAAGCTGCAGCGCACTGCTGACAGGAAATTTAAAAAATAAGTGCTCCATATACTGCATTATGCAAGGATTGCCAACAAGTGAGAACACATGAAACCAAAACCGCAGCCGGCAACACCCCATCCGTTCGTAACTGTTCCAATGCGCGAGCCGCAGCCGCAAAAGCCGCAGCTTCCCTACAAGGGCTTTTTCCTTATGCTAACTTCGCGCTTCCCCGACCTGAAAAACAAGCTTGTGCAGGCGGGCATGCACGAGCAGCCCGTTGAATATGTTGCGGCAGCTTGCAGCGTCGCGGCGCTCCTTTCCATCCTGCTGCTTGCAATAACATATTGGATTTTTCTCTCCCTTTCCATAAGTTCCCTCTGGCTTCTGCCCCTTATCCCGGTTTACCTTGTGCTGATGTTCTTCTACGCAATGGCATTCCCGACTGTAAAAATGCGCCAGCGTGCGCAGCTTATAGACCAAGAGCTTGTGTTTGCGGGCAGGCACATGCAAATAAGCATTAAGGCGGGCGTGCCGCTTTTCAACGCGCTTCTTGGCATAAGCCGCGATTACGGGGAAGTGAGCGTGGAGTTCAACAAAATAGTTGAAAAAGTAACGCTGGGGGTTTCAATAAACGTCGCCCTCTCGGAGGCGGCTGCGCAGAACCCTTCCCAATATTTCCGCCGCCTTGTGCTTCAGCTTTCAAGCTCCATCACGTCCGGCTCGGATTTGGAAAAAGGGCTGCAGGCAGTGCTTGACCAAATCTCAAGGGAGCAGGCAATCGCGCTCAAGTCTTACGGGCAGAAGCTCAATCCCCTTGTGATGTTTTTCATGATTTTCGGGGTAATAATGCCTTCCCTTGGGGTCGCATTTGCCATAATACTGCTGTCCTTTATAGGCGGCGGGCAGGTTTCAATAACCCCGCCCATGCTTGCGGCAGTGCTTGCGCTGCTTGCAATAGTGCAGTTTTTGTTCCTTGGGGCAGTGGAAAGCTCACGCCCGCGCTTTGACATCCTATAGGTGCATGATATGGAAATACATTCATTCTACGAAACAATCGGCAGGCTCTTTTCGCGCGAGCGCACAAAGCGCGCAGGCGCGCTTTTGAGCTCTGCGGGCATTCCCATGTCCCCAGAGGCTTTCCTTGGCTTTTTGCTCACAATGGACGCGCTTCTCATGCTTGGGGCGTTTCTTATCACCTCAAGCATCCCGCTGCTTCGCAACGAGGTTCTCAAGCTCTCTGTATTCCTCCTGCCCTCTTTTGCAGCCCACTCCATACTTGTGCCGTTCCTGCTTGCGTTTGTGCTGTGTGTGATTGCCACAAGCGTGCTTGTTTTCGTAGTATCCTATTCCATCCTCATAATGCTCGCGGACGAGCGCAAAAAGCAGGTTGAAACAGTGCTGCCTGATTTCCTGATGATTGCTTCTGCCAACGTGCGCGCCGGCATGACTGTGGATTCGGCGCTCTGGCACGCCGCAAAGCCGGAATTCGGGCTTCTCTCGCGGGAAGTTGAGAACGTGTCCAAGCAGGCTTTTGGCGGCACCCCCTTCCCCAAGGCGCTTGACCTGCTTGCAAGCCGCTTTGATTCCAAGGCGCTAAGGCGCGCAACCGCGCTCATTAAACAGGGCATGGCATCCGGAGGGGAAATGGCGCAAATACTTGAGCGCACTGCGGAGGATTCGCGCAGCATGCAAATACTTGCAAAGGAAATTTACGCATCGCTTCTGATGTACGTGATATTCATAGTGTTCGCGGCGGCAATAGGCACGCCTTTCCTGTTTGCAGTTTCCACAAAGCTCATTGCAATACTTGAAGGGGTGTTTGCCTCAATGCCTGCCATAAGCGCAGCCCAAAGCAGCGGCTTTATGCAGCCGACCGCCCCGACTGTGAGATCTTCGGAGTTCTTCCTTTTCACGCTAGCATCCGCGGTCATAACATCCGTGTTTGCCTCGCTCATAATAGGCGTAATACAATACGGCTCAAAAAGGCAGGGCATAAAATACATCCCCTTTTTGCTTGGAGCATCACTATTGGTATTCTTGCTCGTATCCGCATTGCTTGATGCATACGTGAGCCTGTAATGCGTAAAATAAAAAACTAAATGTAAAAATTGAAAAAACATAAAATTGAGGAAAAAAAGAAAAAAATGCGAGGTGGTGATGTGGAAAATAACAAAAAGCAAACCGCCAAATCTCCGGCAGCGATTGTGCCGGCTTTTGGCAGACTGCGCGGGCAGGCGGCTATGGAATACCTGATGACTTACGGATGGGCACTGCTTGTGATAGTGGTCGTGCTTGCGGCACTTTTGTTCCTAAATCCATTCCGCGCGCCGGAGCAGTGCACATTTGACACGCCCTCCCTTGTGTGCGGCAAGCCTCTCCTAAGCGCGGCAGGAAGCAGTGGGGATGCAAAGCTCTATGGTAAAATAACAAACGGCTTTCCAAGCGGCATAAAAATCTATGGAGTGAATTGCACTGATGCGACCGAAGCGCCAGGCCCTATGCCAACAGAAGGCGAATTTACGCCTGCAAATTCCGACTATGCGATAAACGGAGTTGACTGCACAAGGGACAGTGGCGCACCCATAATGACAGGGGAAGACTTCTCAGGCAGGCTCTACGTCTACTACAGCCTGCTTGACGATGGCGCAGGCTTCCCCAAGCGCGTTGCAACCGCAACCGTAACCGCAAAGGCGCAAGCAACACAAACTTCCTAGCACATCCAGCCAGCGCGCAAGCGCACGGGCTTTGAACCCCGTGCATGCGCGCCCTCTTTTTTATTTTCTTTTTCCCAGCAAAATCTCCCAGCAAAAGCACAACTAATTTATACCCCGCAACACAAATGAACGCATGAAAACCGCAGTTTTTATTTTTTTTTGCGTGCGCCCTTTTCCTCTCTGGCTGCCTTTCTTTGGCGCCCGAACAAGCGCAAAACAGCACCAATAACAATTCTCCCGTTTCATGGGAGCAAAATCAATCGCAGGGAAACTATTCCCTCCCGGGCAATTACACCCACCTCTCTTTTTCCTATTCGCCCGGAGAAACAGTGAAAAACCTTGTTTCTTTTAACGGCGTTAAGCGCTTCTATTGTTTGCACGTGCCTGCAAGCTATAAGCCAACAAGCCCCACCCCGATAGTCTTTGTTTTCCACGGCTCCGGCGGAACCGCATACGGAACAGAGCGCTCCAGCGGCTTTACTCCCGTTGCCGAGGAAAACGGGTTTATTGCAATCTACCCACAAGGGCTTGGCACAAGCAGGGCGGAAATGGGCCAGCCAAAAATAATCACAATACTGCCTTCCATCCCCACCAGAGAGCCAAGCGGATGGAATAGCGGCTCGTCCGAAAGCTATTCCTCCATGCACAACCTTGATGATTTGGGCTTCATAATGGAAATATTGGAAAAATCAAAATCCGAGCTTAACGTAGATGAGCGCAAAGTTTATTCAACA
>JAGVWK010000033.1 GCA_018304295.1 Microcaldota archaeon
ACTGATGCCACCAACGAGCATTTTTTTTGGCATCAGCTCCATTTGCGAGAGCACGCTGACAACATCCAAGTTTTTCAGGTCCGTGCTCATCTTGTCAAATTCCCGCTCCATTGGCCCCTGCACAAGGGTTTTGTTGAACACCACCAAAAGCGGGTAAAAAATCAGCATCCCAAGCGCAAGCCCCACCATTGCACCCCCAAATTCCCGCGTGGGAGAGAGCGCGCGCATGATGAGCCCAAGGGGCAAAAAGAAATACGTCATTGCAAGCACAATGTACTCTATTATGAGCTTCTGAGTTGCAAATACCAAAAACGACACCATGAAAGTTGACATCATCACGTACATTATGTTGGAGATTTGCGAGAAGGCGCCCATGGGGGAGAGCCTTGAGCCCACCCCAAGGGGGTCAAACGCAAAATAAAATCCGCTTGTAAGCCCCACAAAAAAGTTTGCGGAAATTATCAGCCCAAATACCTTTACCCCCTGCAAAACGCCCCAATCAATGTAGCTGTCCGCAACTGCATATATGCTCCTGCCCGCATCTTCTGCGGAACCGCTCAGTATGTCCGCAGGGAAGTTGCACGTGCCCAGTATCAATGCCATTATAAGGGACGCAAGCATGCCTGTTGCAAACACTTGGAAAAGCTCGGATTGCACCCATGCAAGCAGCTTTGCATTGCGCATGAAATTTCCCAGCATGTAAAGCACCACAAGGAACCCGACAGTAATTGCAAGCCCAACAAGCACAAGGGGCAGCCAGTCCATCCCTGCACCTGTAAATTTGGACGAAATATCCCCTGCCGTGCTTTGGAGCGTAATGTCCTTGCATATGTCCACAAATCCCATTTTTACATCCCCTTAATCTTTCATGCCAAAGCTTCCTATATGAGCTTCTCTATCGAAGACAGGTCTATTTCCGTCCCAAGCACCTTTGCTATTTCCATTGAAATCGTTATTGTTACGAATATGTTGAAGACCGGCAGCAGCACGCTTACAATAAACACAAAATATGCAACCGTTTGCAGCATGTTAAGCAGGAACATGAAACTGAAATCAATTATCACAAACCCCCAAATGCCAGTGAAAATCGCCAAGAGCAACCCTAAGGTGCTATCAAGGCTTAACGCGCTTCCAAACTGCTCCTTTGTGCCTTCCCACATCATGCCGAGCGTCTGCCTTGTTGGCATCCAGTAAACGCACTGGACTCCGCCGCCCCCAAGGCCGCACAATTCCTGTGCATTGTCCGCAATAACAGGCTGGCCGTACCTTTGCGCAATGACCTGCCCGCTCATGTCCATCAGGAACGGGTAAATGAAGAAAAACCCTATTGCAAGCCCAAGCATCGCATCTCCGAAAGCCTTTATGCTTCCAAACGCCCGCGCAAAAATCGCCAGCGGGAAGAAAACCGCAAGCATGTTGGATTTTACAAAGCACAGGAAATACTCGTGCGCATACCACTCGCCTATGGATGCGATTGAGAGGTTCATAATAATGCCAAGCATGTCAAATATCGGCTTAAGGACCGGCACAAGGCTGAATTTTATTCCAAAGCCCCACACCGCAAAAGAGGGCGTCTGGCTCAGGAAGGATATCAAAAGCGAGAATACCACAAGGAACGAGAAATCCAGCTTCATGGTATTCCCTATTATGTGCGCATAGCTTATTGCATTGTCAAGGTAGTTCAGCCCTATGCTTTTGAGCACCTCATAACTTGCCATCACCATGGATATTATTATCATCGTGCTTATGAGTATGAAAAGCGACTCCTTGCACCACGTGCGCAGCTTTGTTGTTGTAAGTTGCGTAACGTAAAATCCGCCTCCCGGGCCAAGGCCTTGCGACACGCCTCCCTGTAGCCCTGAAAGCGCAAAAACAGCAGCTATCACTCCAAGCATTATTGCAAAAGAAAGGATGGTCGGCCCCATCCAGCCGTTCGGGTTCTCAAACGGATTATCCGGCTGCCCCTGCAAGCACAGCGGCGGATTAAGCTCCGGCGCGTGGTTTGCGTCTATAAGCTCCAAAAACCAATTCGTGTCGTCCGCAGGCTGGGCAAACGCAGGAACGCACAGGGTGCAAAGAAGCAGTGCTGCCAATGCGAGGCGCAAATGCAAAACATTCCCTTTTCCCATCACAACAACCTTCCCATTACAGCAGCCTGCTTATCCCCGCTATCTCAACATCCCCTCCGATAAGGGGCGAGAACACTTTTATTGATGCAAGCATGAGCATGAGCCCGATAAAGGGCACCACAATCCCATACACAATGAGCACCGCAACATTGTCAAGCATCCCCCCAAACCCCAGCAGCGGATCATTCTCATTTTCCGCGCCAAATAAGCCCGTTGCCGCATCATAACTGAATATTGCAAGGGAAAAGGATTTCACAATCCCGCGCCCTACAGATTCAAGCACAGTGTGCCTTATCCTTTCAAGCGCATTGAGCATGCCCTCCTCCCCACCTTCCACTTCAGTTTGCAGCCGCATCTCCTGTCCTTCTCTAAGCTGCCCGTTCTCATCAAACCTATCGCGTGCATTTTCGTCCTCCCCTACAGTGCCTGTGCCTTCAAACCCGTGGCTTGCATCCATGCTGTTTGCAAGCACCACCTTGCTTGCATCCCACCCGCCCGTCATTTTGAAGAATACGTAATCCATCATTGCAAAATATGCCGGAAGCACAAGATAAAGCGCAAGCGCTATTGCAACCATTATGCCCCCCAGCTTTCTTGAGAAGAAAAACATCCGAAGTATTATGCCAAGCAGCAAAAACGTCGGGAAAATTATCGCGGACGACAAGTCCAGCATAAATTCCATGAAGCGCGTAACCATCATTGTCTTTATTGTAAGGTCAAACGCAATTCCCATTGTGTCAGAGGGTATGGAAAGCGCAATAAAAGGGTTCACGCCGCTGCTTGTCCACGGGTCAATCCAGCCCCTGAAGTTTATGTTTGAATTCACAAGCATTGCAATGTTGGAATACACCACAAAATTTTCCCGGTTAAGGTTTCTTGCGGTCTTATATATCGTGTCAAAATAATCTATTCCAAGCATCACGTGGCAGGGGGGAAGGCGCGCCTCCCCGCTTCCACACACAAGCAAGTGGTTTGCCCCCCACATGTCATCTCCCATATATGCAGGGAACTTTGTGAGCTCAAAAAGCGCCTTTTCGGTTGCGCCCGTTGAAAAGAACGCAAGCGCGGCAATTACAAGCACGATGGAGAACCCGACTTTTAGCAGCTCTGTTTTTGTCCACGCTTTTAGCCTCTCATCCTGCAAAAAGCTTGCAGCCATCCATCCTATTGCCATCATGCTTGCCCCAATGGCTGCCGCTGCTGCCGCAATGCTTCCAAGCCCTCCGTTCGCATTCCACAGCTGGTCAACAGGATAGCTTACCATTTTTGCATCCCTTTTTCGTGTTTTTGCATTTCTCTTGCCTTATTCAAGCTTCTGGCTTGTGAATTTCAGGGTTGTTTTTATGAACGTGATTGTTACCACCATGCTTAGCGCGGGCAAAAAAAGCCCTTGCAGCATTCCATAGGTGAGCATTTGCATTGGCATGAAAAGCTGGTCAAAGCGCAATGCCTGAAACGCGATGTTGAGCGCAGTGGCGCTTTCCCCTCCAGGCACCTCTGTCCCAAGCAGCGTATCCGCAGCCCCACTGTCCTGCTCCCACATGTACGTTACAACGGTCGCGTGTATATAATACGTGAACGGAAGCACGAAATTGAACGCAAATCCCGTAACTATCATGAACGAGCCCGCATCCCTTGTGGGCGCAAATATGCGAAGCAGCACCCCGACCGCAATCAGTATCGGGCAAATGGCGCCCAAAAACTGCATGCCTATCTGCTGCGCAACTATGCTGGCTGCAACCGGCGTCATTATCGTTATTACAAAATCAACCGAGCGCTCTATTGTATCCACGCCGGGAAACACCGGCCATTGCACGCTCCACGCACCCGGCCCAAGCCGGTAATACAGCCCGCTCACATGCTGTATTCCAAGCTTGAAAAGCTCAAGCTTGAGCACATAGGGCATAATATACTGGTAGCTCACCCTTCCGAGGTAAGATTCCGCAGCAGCCAAAGGCGTGGCAGCCTCCCCTCCCGTAAGCTCAGCCATCACGGTTCCCACGCCTGCTGAAAGCGAAAAAATCCCAAGGAATATTATAAGGGACACAAAGAGCTGGTAGAGCTCGCTGCCTACCATCTGCTCAACTTCCTGCCTTTTGAAGAACTGCGCGAACATGTATGCAAGCGCAAGCCCCACCACAAGTAACGCGATTGCAATTGGCATAAGCGACCTTATGCCCTCAGGATAAGCCGCAAGCGCATCAGGCGGCGCCCCAAGCAATACTGCTGCAAGTCCAAAGCCTTCCATTTACATCACTCTATACTACTTTCGTAATCCCGAATATCCTTGTTTCCCCTCCCAGCGCAAGGGAAACGTCCTTGAAAAGCGTGAGCGTGATGAACACGCTGTTCACAATGAAAATCATGTTCCACGTGAGGAACTGCGTTGCAACCGTAAGCTCGTGCGTGAGCGCATCATAGAAATACGCGCCCAAAAGCGGCGGATAGGGCGAGAGGAAAAACGAGAGGAACCCGCCCAAGCTGTTCACGTTCACAAGCGAATTCAAGACCGCGCCCATGCTTGCCATAAAGCGCAGCGAATGCTGGGTGCGCTCGGAGGATTTGTACGCCTCCACATCCTCGCTTGGGGTGAAATATATCTTGTTTTTGTAGTCTTCAAGGCCCCTGATGACATTTTCCACAGGGTTGCCCCCTTCCCCATGCCCTCCATCCCCGGCGCTTATTTCAACCGCATTCGCATAATTCACAAAATCTATCCTGTTTCCAATTCCGGTATCAAGCCCGCCCCCAATGCTTACCGCATCCATGCTCACATAAGTGTCAAACATGAACTTGTTCATCAGTATGGAGGAAGGATACACAAAATAAAGCACGCAGCAGAGCGCAATTACTGTGGAGCCGGTTTTCCTGCTTACCGGAAAGGCGCGCAGCAATATCCCAAAAGGCAAAAAGACTTTCAGCATAGTGGTATAAATGAATTCCAATATCACCTTTTGCGCTATTACGGACACAATGGAAAATCCGACCGCATCCACGATAACTGTGTGTGCATCGCTCACCACCACAAGCCCTGCATGGAACGAAGTTGAAATCCCGGGCAATATCGTAACAGGCTGCGGCAGGTTGATGGATACCCCGAAAGTGGAAAGTATGCCAAGCAAAAATTCCAATTGCATAAGGGAAAGGTAAATTTCTATAAGGCGCGGCAAAAACACCCCGTTTGCCCCAAACGCCCCCCCTTCAGGCCCGATTTGTTTTGGGTCAAACATATTGGGCATGCACCCAAGGAAATAGTCCGCTATTGAGAACATCGTGGGCTGCTGCCCCTCCGGCCCGCGCTCCTCCTCGTAATAAGCGCCGCACATGCCACTGTTTGCAGGCTGCCCGTCCGTGTCAACATATAATATATTAGGATACATCTTTTCCGCTGCAACCGAAAAAACAAAGAGCGCGGCAACAATGAACGCAAATATCACAAAGGTATTCCCAAGCTCCAGAACCTCGTTTTTTGCGTGCGCCTTTATTGTGGGCATGTCAAGCCCCTCCCCTGCCATGTAGGAAAGGACTGCAAACGCTATGCAAATAAGGATTGCGGGCATTGCAGCAAAAACAAGCTCGCCGGGCGTTCCTGCGGAATTGCGCGTTAGGTCCCAGATGGAGGAATATTCCCCCGGCTGTATGCCCTCTTCAGCCGCATAGGACACGGGCGCAAGGCAAAAGAGCGCAAGCAGCAGCAAGGGCAGCAGGGGGCGTATTTGCAACATCATTCCCCTTTTCCTTTGCAAGCTATTTAAGTTTTCGCCACATCTGCCGCGCCAAGGGGCATTTAAAAACAAAGTATTTTTAAGGGATAAAACCACATTTACCCCATGCGCGCCCGTGCACCGCTTTTTGTGCTTGCGTTATTGCTGTTTTTGCTTCCCGCGCCTGTTTTTGCGCTGGATGAGCCCTGCGCAGCGTGCAACATGGTTTTCCTGCAGCCTGATTTTGACTACAGTAGCTCCACAATAAGCGTGCATGCGTCTTACATTAGTCTTAGCTATTTCAACCAGATACAGCATGTTGCCTCGCGCGAGCAGGATTTCACCTCTCCAGAAGCAATAGACATACCGCCCGACGCAATAAATACCGCGCTGAACGCGCAAATAAAGCCCCTTGCAAATGCAAAGATTTCCTTTATGCTTGAAAGCCTTGAGATTGTGGACGAATCCAACCAGCTCGCATGCGCTGATTTGGCTACCGATGAAAATGGGGACGTTTCCTGCCCGCTTCTGTACTACCGCGATGCTCAGGGCGGCGCGCAGCCAACAGGCTCGCTTCCAAGGTGCATGAACGTGCTCATTTCCTACGACGGCTTTAGCGACGGCGCAACCTACCAGCCTGCGCAGGCGACCGTGCTTGTGTGCGGCAAGCAAAACTCCATCCTCAACGCTATTGGCATGGAAATAACAAACCAGATAGAGGCAAACAGGGACGTGTGCGTGCCTATTTTCATAGTGCTGGGCCTTTTGCTTGCCGCAATGTATTACTCCGGCAAAAACCCGCTTTCCCTTTTTGACATCACCACCCCTCGCCTTCCTGCAACAAGGAAATTCCGCATGGCGCGCACGGGCGTAATGGTGGGCTTTACCGAGAAAAACGTAATAGCCGGCCGCATAGTTGCGCACGCGCAAAAGGCAATGGCTGCAATGCTTGCGCGTGAAATCGCATCCACTGTCCGCCATGGCAGCGCGGCACGAACTCTCAGCAGGGCGGAGCAGAAAAAACTCATGGCGGACGTGAAGAAAACACTTGAAAGCACAGGCTCCGCAGACGAAAAACACCAACAAATAACGCGCATGCTGGCAAGCAAGGGAGTTGACCTGAAAAAAAACAAGCGCCTTGAAATGGCGCTGCGCCAGCTTTTGTTCACCCACGATGCCGTTGTAACCGACAAGAAGGCGCAAGACCTTGCAAGGGGGAAAGACTGGGCAACCGAAAGCATAGGCAAGCAGGCTGCAAAGCTTGCATCAAGCAAGACTTTGAAAAAAATACCAATTGTAAATTACCTAGTGGGCAATGCGGCGATAATCACCTCGCAGAACCTGCGCTCGCACGCGGCGGCAGTAAAGACGCGCAGGGAGGCAATCGGGGGATTCAGCGCAACAACAATAGAGCGGCTGAACCTTTCGCGCGGCGTGAAAAAGGACACGTGGCTTGGCAACAAAATGGCGGCTTTCCTTGCCAAATACAGCATAGAGGACAAAAAAATGACTGTCTTTGAGGACCCGCGCTACAAAATCGCGGAGCGCGCCCTACATTTGCAGGACGAGCTTAGAAAAGAGGAGATAAGAAAGCTCGTGTACGCGCTTTTTGGCAACGAAATAGCGCACGCTGACAAGAACGGGGAAAGATGGGTTCTTAATTCGGGCATATCAAACCTTTCTCAAGATAAGCAAAATCGCGTGCTTGAACTTTTGCAGCAGCTTCACCGGCAGCAATCAGGCAAGGAAGCTGAAAAGGAGCATTACGCACAAATCATCAACCAGCTCAAGGGATACTCAAGCGTAAAACACGCAGCCGATTTGGGCGCAATAGTGTCCAACCTGCACTATCTTAACGAGGCTGCAAAGGACCTATATGCATTGCACACTGACAAGCTCACAGGCAAAACCCGGCTCGCAAGCATACTTGAAATAACTCAGACAATTACAAAAGACGGCAAAATGGAGACCTTCCCAGAACACCTCAATGCGCTTGACCCGCAGCGCGCAAAGGACATTCTTGATAGATTTGAGGCGCACCTTCGCAATTCCCCGGATTCCCGCCTTGGCGCCTCAATTGTTTACCGCACCCTTGAAGACATGGCATCCGGAAAGTACGGCTCCAAAGAGGAAAGCACGCGCGCGGCTGCCTCCATGGATGCGCAGGCCGCAAGGGCATGGCTGCTTACGCTTGCAAAATCCTCCCTTGCGCAAGGTGCAGAGCCATCCTCCGCAGCCGAATATGCAAAAAAAATAAGAGACCTTGAAACGCTTTCCCAACTCAAAGGCGAGGGCTTTGTAAAATCCCTGCGCGCATGGCTTGAAGCAAACCCCATTGCAAAAGCAAAACTCCACGAAATGGACCAGTGGGATTTGCGCAGGGTTTTTGATGCGCTGGCGCCAAACCAAAAGAACAATGATCAATTGCTTAAGCCCCTTGGCTTGCTGTGGAAGGCTCTTGAATCCGAGCACATGCAAAGGCAATTCCTAAACGAGGTGCTTGGCGGCAAAAGCTTTTCGGAAATCAAGGCAGTAGCGGCAAACATGGGCGAATTCAACCCAATGAGGATGTCCTTTGAGCGCGCGCTTGGAAGGACGCAGATGAAAACGGCGGTAGAAGCGGAATGGGCCCTTTGGGAAATAAACCGCGTGCAGGGAAGGATAGAAACAGAAACCGGCGCCAACCTCTTTTCCTACCACGACCGCCACTACGAGCGCATGACAAACACGCTGCAGTGGCTTAACAACTGGTGGCTTGCGAACATAAAAGAGGGGCAGGAGGCGCTTACTTCAGGCACGCAGCGCAACATGACTGCGCAGGAATATACCGACCTTATGAAACGCAGCGTTCTCTATAAGGACCTGCGCAACGGGATATGGATTTCAACCTCCGACTTCAGTGTAACTCCTTACGCGCTTTTGGGCTATAAAGAGCTTCGCGACGCAGACCCCACTCTTTCGGCAGAGGGGAAGCTTTCATTTGCAAACCGCGACAAGCTTGCAGAGGGCTGGCAGAAGCTGTGGAAAACCTCATACGTGCCGGTTCTCTCAGAATCCGAGCGCCTTTTGAATGTGCACCTGCTTGTGAACAAAGGACAGCAGGGGCAGGAGGACTGGCGCAAATCCAACCCATACAATGACAAGGAGGCAACTGCGCTTTTGGGCGATTCAGGGATAGGCGGAAAGCTGCGCAAGGGCCAAACAGATATGGCGTCCCATGCGCACGAAAAGCTCATGCTTGTTTCAAAGGACATGTTCCTTGAAAGCGATAGGTTCAAAACCCGTTCGGGCGCAAGCAAGGCAAAAGACATCGCAGTGCACCACGTGGGCGGCTATCTTGAGGCAGCTGCCCTTGCCTCAACGTACCACAACAGCAGGAGATTGCAGGACTGGTTTGTTGCCCAAGCCGCGCAGCGCGCAGTCAATGAAGACTTTGAGCGCACCTACAAGCGCGACAACCCGGAAATTGCAATCACGCAGCAGATGCACGACTACAGAGTTGCACGGAAAAATCGTGATGATGCGCTCAACGCACTTAACGAGGCAAAAAATGCAGGCACGGGAAGCCTTGCCAGCCTCAGGCATGCCGTAAAAACCGCGGAAGAAAACTTAAGGCTGGCTGCAAAGGAACTTGGGCCTGCGGAAAAGGAAGTTTACAAACTCAACAAGCAGCAATGGGACTACTGGCAGGCAACGGAGCGCGCTTCAATGAGGGACCCGCGCGTTGCGCATTCGGGCATAGTCGCCGCACCCGCGCTGGCGGCAGGTTATCACACAGGGCAGTGGATTTACGAGCCTGCGGAAAGCGTGTTTGGCTTTGGAGTGCTGCCCGGCCAAGACGTGCTGCGCACGCTTTACCGCATCCCCTATCGCGCATTGTATACATTTGCCTCCCATACAAGGCCGCTTTTCAGCATGGCTTCAGGGTACCCTGTGCGCTCTGACATCCACGAGGGACCGCCCGGGCAGCAGCGCTTCAGAATGCGCGAATACCTCTCCTCTCCCTTCAGGTTCAATGTGGACTGGTTTGCAGCGCAGTGGAACAAGCCGCGCCTGCGCAGCAGCGAGGAATACACAAGCCCGCTACAATACCATTCCTTCATGGGCATTAACATAAAAGAGTCGCATGGGACGCAGGCACGCTATCTCTCGCCAATAACAATGAGAAGTCCGAATACAACTCCGGAATCCGAAGCGGCTTTCACTACAAAGATGCTACGCAAAGGCTGGACAAATGATGAAATAGAAGCATACAAAGGAAAGCAGGACTATGCGCTTGGCGCAACGTACGAGCGGCAGATGGAGCGCATCCGCAAAGACGAGAATTACCAAGAGCCTTGGTACACAAAAGGCCCGCTGCGCCCGTTCTTCTCACAAACATACTATACTGCAACAAAGCGCACAGGCGACGCATACATCGCACACGGCGAAAGCATGCGCGATTATGAGTTTTACTCCACAATATACCGCAACATGGGCAAGGCATTTCCGCCGGGCATGATGTATCAGGATTGGGAAGGCAGGCAGCGCGTTGCCCCGCGGCTTGCAAACTACATGCTGCACATGTCAAGCGAAAGCCCGCGCATGGCTGCGCTGCTTTCAAGCTCAATCCAGCACTCAAGCTCCACAGAATCCTACTATGCAATGATGGCGCGCGACGCAAACAAGGAAATTTTTGTGCGCGGCTCAAACGCGATTGCGCTTGCTGCGGACCGCGACAACGAATTGCGCAGGTTTTCAATGTGGAATTTCCCGGCTTCCATGATGGCGCTAAGCCCCGGCTTTGCGCTGCTCTACACACTGGGGATAAAAAAAGCCATTACAAACATGGCAACATTTGACACATTAATGCCACATCAGAAAAACCCCAATGCGCCAAAGTTCGCTCTGCGTGCGCTCAATTTTGTCAAAAACACTGCAATTTCCACGGTGCACCCTGCATTTTATGACACAGAGGTAAACTGCTCGCACTGCGGCTTTGTGATACAGCGCGGCACAACCTGCCCGAACTGCCGCCAGCGCCTTGAGCACGACATCACGCTGCGCAACTCAATGCAAAGGATGGGGCGGGCTTCAAAAACAATGCGCTCATTAAGCAAAGAGTACTTAAAATATTTCATGTAGGATTTGCAGCAAGGTGCATCTGATGGCAAAAACAAGCTCAAAACTGCTATTTTTCGCAGCGCTTTTCGCGCTCTTGCTAGGCTGCATAAGCGTAGGAAGCGACAAGCTCCTTACAAAACCCACCGAAGTAGTGGGCCTCTTTGACAGTGCGGATGCATCCTGCCAAGGGATAGGCGGTCCCACTCCCTGCACGTGCCTTATGTGCAAGAACGAAATCCTTCCCTTCTACCTTGCCCCATTTGTGGAAGAGAGCCTAAAGGGCGGAAGCTGCTCATTTATCCCTTGCAATAGCGAAATATTCGCGCAGCTCATTGATAAAAGCGCTGACAATCAGTTCCCCCATAAATTTTTGCTTGGGCAGGGCGCAAGCTTTGCAGAGTTCAAGCAGGCAAACGCCTATTGCTCCAATCTCCTTACAATGTCCGTAAAATGGATGGTTGGCGCAAACGAGCCGCCCAAAATCCCCGCCCCTAACCGCGCAGGGTGCTTTTTGGACCGCAACGTAATCCCACTTTACATATACTACACCGCAGGCACTGCAATATCGCAAGAAGCAGCAGCTCAAATAGGCGCTGCGCTTGCGCAGGCTGACGGTCCCGCAATAATTACAACCGAAATAAATTTTGACTCTTCGGACGCTTTTGCAGTATCTGCCGTAAAATCCCAAATACTTGCGTACAAGGCAGCGTGCCCAAAATGCCTTGTTACGCTTTCCCCAAAAGACCTGGACTTTGAAGGCGCAAGGCTTTTCCTTGAGGACTTGTCCGTAAAAGATAAAATAGATCTGATAGGCCAAGGCATAATGCTGAATGAAAACACAAATGGAATTTGCGATGTTGAGGCGCTTATTGGCAAGCGCATGGAATTCTCAAAGCGCATGCTAAAGGAATACAATAAGCCCACAATATGGCTCTATGTGGGAATAGCAGCCGGCACGCAGGACATGGAAGGCAACGATGTCTGCAAATGGGAAAACAAACACGTTGCAAAAGCATACGATTACATGATGGGCATAATGCAGCCAATAATTTCCTCAGGGGTGATAGGCTACTCCCCATACGCTTATTCAGACGGCACTGCGCCTCTTCCCTGCGCCCCCGGCAGCGATGCGTGCAATTTCGGGCTCACAAATGCTGATTTTACCCCAAAAGAGCCGCAATTCAGCTCATGGTTTTCAGGCTGCCAGTATTACACGCAGGAAGGAACCCCAAGCTATGTGTCCTTTTCCACAAACGGGCAGGGCTACCAATGCACTTTCGGGGACAACTACAAGATGTTTTCACGCCTCATAAGCGAGGCGGGGGACGCATACGAGCCCCCTACGCTTAGCCTGCAGGCGCAGGAAATAAAAATCGCGTGCGACGCGTGCGTAAGCTACGATACTTCCCTGCCTTCCAATTTTGGCAGCACGTCCTCTTCCCCTTCCGAATATTGCACCCATTACCCGCAAGCCGACATAGTGCCTGACCGCTTTGACGTGCCGCACCTTCTCATGCGCGCAATATACTCCCAAGAAAGCTCTTTTGACGCGTGCGCGGTGAGTTTTGTCCCGCCATCCACTTCAGCCTGCAATGCGCAGAATCTGGGCATCTCAGCGTTTTCCCAATACGCCTCGGACGCGGGCTGCACTCTTCCAACTGGCGAGATGTGCGTAAAAACAGCAGCCTCCCAAAACCCTTCCGACCCTTCTGAAAATTGCGTCCCATGCGGCTCTGCAGGCGCAAGTTCAACGCGCTGCAAGCCTTGCGCATTCGGGCTTGCGCAGTGCATTGAATACCCGGGCAAAGAATACGCAGGCAGCAGCCTGCCTGCCGCGATAACCCAGTGCAATGGAGAAAATTACAACCCATTTAACCCATCTGATAGCGCATGCTGCGGCGCAACCAAAATGTACGACGCACTGCAGCAGGCACGCCACATAATAAGCCTTTACCCAGAGATTGCCTCATCCAAAGACATGGAATGGTACGAGGCATATCTTGCGCTCATGACCTATCATGGCGGGCAGGCGCGCACAAGCCGCGCGGTTGCCACCTATTTTAGCGATGGAACATACGAAGATAGGTGCGTTGCAGCAAGCCATCCGACCTTGGTGTCTTTTCTGCGTTGCGTGGATTCCTACCCCTCAAGCGTGCTTGGCAAATACCAAGGGCTTGCGAATGCGTGCGACACTGACTGCGGGTAATGCCGTAAAATCCGTTGCAAATGCTCCGCTATGCATTAAAAAAAATAAAAAATACAAAAAAATAAAGGCTTAATTGCCTTGGGTTTCCTGCGCCTGCGCAGTCTGGCTTTCCCGCTCCATCTCAAGCATCTGGCGGTTGCGCATGACATCTTTTGGGAAGTGCCTGCCCCTCTGGAAATAGTTTTTCTCGTAGGTTTTTGCCTCGAACTTGCTCACTATTATGTCGCACACTTCCTCTGTGTCAAAGTCCTTGCACGAGAAAAGGTCAAAGCTCGCATATCCCTTGTCAACAAAGGTGTGCACGCTAAGGTGGGATTCCGCAATCAGCACAATGCCTGACACCCCCCAGTCTTCAGGCTTGAGCCCACTGTACGAAAATACGTACGGCGGCATTATCCTTGTCATTCCCATCAAAGCTGGCAGCTCGGTTAAAAAATTGTGAACAAAATTTACGTCTTTCAGTTTTTTCTTGTTACATCCATACATGTCTATTGTCAAGTGCGGACCAAACATTTGTTTCATTTCCTCCAGGAACCTGCCATCAAAAGGGCAAAAATTCTGCATTTATTGCATGCGGCAGCATTTATAAATATTCCCTTTTTTTGGGCGTTTTTGAGCCCTATAATGCCTTTAAACTCAAATAAAAGCCTTAATAGCTTCTTTTGCCAAAAATAGAAAGTTTATAGCGTCTTTTTCCCATTTTGGTGCTGCAATAGCGTTTTTTGCCCAATTTACGCCTATTTCCTCTCTTTTCCCTTAAAAAAAGCACCACAATGCGCAATTTTCCTTGCGCGTAAAATTCATTGTCCAAGCCCGTGCAAAAGCTCGGGAGCAAGCTCAAGGACGTTTATTTTTCCAGCCTTGCGCACGCTTATCACGCCCCTTTTTGCAAGCTTGCCCACAACGCGGTGCGCGCGCACGCGCCCCACCCCCTCCAATGCCGCAATTTCACTCTGGTACACGCTGCCGCGCTTGCGCAGCATAAGCTCCACAACGCTTCTTTCATCCCCGCTTAAGAATTTCAGCAGCATTGAAGCACCCCATTTCGCCTCCTCTTGCCGTTTCTCAATAAGCCCGCCCAGAAGATAAAAAGTACCTGCCCCAACCGCAATTCCAAGCGTTGCAATCGCAATCATGAATTCCACATGGTACATTGCAAATATCCCAAACGCCCCCAAGCTCATCTCAATTCCAAGGTGGTAAGAATATACGAGCAGCATTACAAGGAAAATAAACCCCGACAGCATGCAAACCAGAAGAAGAGCCTGCCTTTTTGCCTTTGCAGGCAAAACTCCCATTATTTTTTCTGCAATGCCTTCCATATACACCACATCCTGATTGTTTCACTTACGCATAAGTATTGTTTCACTTAAATGAAACAATATAAGATTAAAATAATATCCCCCGAAGGGATAGGTGATACCATGGATTCAAAACTGCTCTTTGGCAACCGCCCTATTGCTCATCGCATTTATGGGCTTCATAATTGCCGATGGCAATGCATCTGCGCTTGCCGGCACCGGCGCGCCCGCGGACTGCGGCATTGGCGGGTGCGCCGCGCATCCGATAGACGAGAACACAGGCACAAATGCCGGCACAACCGGCAGCGGGAGCGCAGGCTTTGGAAGCAATGCAAATGCTCAAGGCGGCGCGGGCAGTGCAAATGACGGCGCAGGCAATTTGGCAGTTCAAAGCGTAACGCTTCGCGCAACCCCTTCAGGCTACGACAAGGCGTCAATAACCGTGAAGGCAGGAGTGCCAGTGAAATTTGATTTCTCAGCCGACCCAAACGCAGGCTGCGGCAGGCAAATAATAATAGATAAGGTCGGCGTGAACCTCATTTCAAGAAGCGGTGAAACAGTGAGCGCAACCTTCACGCCGCCAACACCTGGCCAATACGCATACCACTGCTCAATGAACATGTTCAGGGGCATGCTTATCGCAACTTAGGGATTTTATGGGCGCACAAAAAGAACTCCGTTCCTCCTTTTTCCTTGTTTTTTCAGGGGCAAGGTACAAGCTGCTTTTTGCTGCGCTGCTCATAGCCCTCACCTTGCTTTATTTCACTCTCACAAATGTTTTTCTTTTTGGCACCCTCACCCTTAACCCATCTTTAAAAATTCCAGATGCGTTCCTTATTTTCTGCATATCCGCGCTCTCTTCCCTTGGCTTCACCATCTTTGCATACCGCTTTTTTGCAATCGGTTCACTTTCAGCAACAAAGGCATCCGCAGGCGGCAGCCTTCTTGGGATTTTTGCCTCGGCATGCCCGGTATGCCAGCCTATCTGCTTTTTGTGGCTGGGGCTTGGGAGCGTTTCGCTTTTCCTTGTTGACTACAGCTTTTACATAGCGCTTGCAAGCGTTCTTCTGCTTCTTTATGCAAACTACGCCTCCCTGCGCTCGCTCCGCGGCTGCCCACTGCCCAAAAGAAAGCCCGCAAAATAAGCCCGCAGCGCTGCCTCTTCAAAAAGCATACAAAATAAAAAAGCATACAAAATTAAATTAGCGAGCCTAACCTTTCCCATGGCAACCTGCTCCCGTTGCGGCACTTCTTTGGGCGAATACGCGCATGACGGCTTATGTTCCTCATGCGTTGCGCTTGCGCAAGCGGACAACGTGCCCTGCCAGCGCTGCGGCATGTACCTGCCCTCGCACGAGCTAAAAATGTTCAACTCCCGGCTTTACTGCTCCTATTGCATAATGGACTTGCAGGACGAGGAGGCAAGGCAGCATAAAATTTTCGAGCAGCCGCACGCCCCGCCCGCCAGCCAGCCGCAAGCAAGCGAGCCCGCACACCCCTTTTCCCAGCGCGTTGCCAACGCGCCTGTCCCATCCCACGCAGCCGCCTCCCCGCCTGCTTCCTACGCAGATGCGGCAGGCACAAGTGAAAAGGCAGGCACAAGTGAAAACCTTGAGCAATATAAAACACAGGGGTGCACTTGCGAACGCTGCGGCGCAAGCGCGCAACAGCTTTACGTTTCCAAAGGCAAAAAGCTGTGCAAAAAATGCTCCCTTGAAGAAGGCGCAAGCGGCGAGCCTGCAAAAGGCTTTTTCCACGCAATGCACGAAATAGTTTCCAAGTTTCTCATTATAAAAAAATAGCCGCTTGGCACAAAGCACTTTTTCCAGCTTATGCCTTTCTTAAAAGCGCCGCAACAGTCCCGCTTGAGCGCACGCACTCCAGCCGCGCCCCCTTTCCCGCAATGGAATTCACAAGGGAAATGCACGCCACCATTTTTCCCGCCTGCTCCCTCTGCACCCTTGCAATGCCGATTTTTTTTGCATGCCCGTAATGCACGAGCTTGAAAGCCGCACAGGAAACCCCGTCCTCGCCAAAAAAGGAAAGCACTGCCTCATGCACGCAGTTGCGCACCTCGCTTTCGGTTGCGCCCTGCTCGCCTATTACCCGAAAAAGCACGTATCTTTTTTTGAACCGCTCAGTTGCCTTCATTGCACTACCTTCAGCTTTTTCCCCAAAAGCCCGACAGCCTCTTTAGCCTCTTTTCTTTCCAGCCCCAGATACATCGCAAAGCACAGCCTCTCATGCTCGTTCCTTGCCTCGTATTCTTTTTGCGCCAGCGAGCACACGCATATTTTCGCGCCGTATTTTTTGCACATCGCAACAAGCATCCTCATTTTTGAAACAAGTATCGCCTTTTTGAAGCCTGCGAGCCTTGCAGCGTCGCACACCCCAAAAACTATTGCGCAGCCGCTTTGCGCAGCCGCGCTCACCCACCCCTCCTGCGCATCATACTGTGGGCTGCGAATAAGGGCGCATTTTTTTGCCCCTGACAAAAGCTGCGCTGCATCCATTGAGGAAAAAAAGAAGTTTTTTGGGAGCTGGCTTATGCAAATGGAATTTGTGCCGGAAATTTCCCCCTCGTGCAAATCCATTTGTTCCCCTCTAAATGTTCCTGTGCTTTCGCGCCGCGTGCGTCAAGCCCCTGAATGCCCTGCCTCTTTGCAGCTGCATGGGCTGTATCTGCATGTCCACAAGTATTACCTCAAAGAATTTCGTGGTGCTGTTCTCTCCCACCCAGTACGAATTAAGCACTTCCATGTTTGAGAATTTGCGTGCAACGCGCTCCTGCGCAATGTGCTGCAATGACTTTGCAGGCGAAACGTACGCATAGTTTTTTCCGGGCTTTCTTCCGCCCCACGGGTGCGGTCTTTTGCGCGAGCCCCTGCCCACTTTCACGCGCACCACTGCAAAGCCCTTCTTTGCCTTGTACCCAAGCGTGCGCGCCCTTACCAGATTGGTCGGCCTCTCAAGCCTCAATGTAGAAGGTTCCTTGTTCCATTTCGCAAGGCGTGCGCGGTAAAGATCGCTGCGCTCCTTGTATTCCTGCTGGAAAGTTTCCTTCACGTGCCTGTACATTCCCATTTTCTCACCGTTTTGTTCTATATATTGCAAATCGCTTTTTTCAGGTAACGAGCCCCACATCAAAAGCAACCAATAGAAAAGTTACACTATTTGCCGCCCAATGCTAATAAATGTTTCTTTCAGGGACGCAGTTGCGCATTTTCAGCTTCGCGCGCTCAAATAGAACGTGTGCGGCCTGTATACAATGGCATCCCCTGTGATTACCCTTTCACCCGCAACGACCTTTATCTTTATCCCCTCTGGCGTGGGGATTGCCTCAAAGGTTGCCGCAATCATGGAGTTGCTGCCAGCAAGCTTTTTCAGGCGGGCTCCAAGGGGCGTGTTTGCAAGCATCCCTTCAAGCGCATGGTGCGTGAGCTCGTCAATGCCAACCGCATCATGCACAAACCCGTTTGCGCTTTTCACAGTCATGTGCTTGCTGTCTATAATGAGCCTTCCATGCCCGCTTTTTGCAAGCAGGGAATAAAGATGCCCCATCCTCTCCCCGATTTGCAGCGCAAGCTTTCTTTTTGCAGCCGCAGAAGCGGCCTCATGAGCGCTGTTTTTAAGAACGCGCACCTGCTGCCTTATTTTCGCAACCCGCTTGTGCATCTTGCCCTGCGCCCTTCCATAAATCATGCTGCTGAGCTTTTTTATCGCCAGCCTGCACTCTTTTGCCCTTGCCCTAAAAAGCCTTGCATTCTGCGCGCCCATTTTCACTTTCGCCTGCTGCCTTAACGCAATAATGCCTGATTTTACCTGCTCAAAACAATCCGCCCATTCCTCCTGCCTTTCCTGCAGCCGCGCGTCAGGGAGAAGCGCAGATGCCTCGTCAAGTTCCTCCTCAAGCCTTTGCGCAACAACCAATACCTCATTAAGCGCAAACTCGTCCTGCTTTGCAGGCAATGCAAGCATTTCGCATTTGCCTTCCAATCGCGATATCTTTTCCTCAACAGAAGAAGGGTGCGGTGCACTTTCCAGCCGCTGCAAAAATGCCTCAAGAAGCGAATTTGCCTCCTTTTCAAGCGAGGCAAGCAGGGAGGCGTAAAGCCCGCTGCCGGAAGTTTCGTACATGTGCAAATTTCCCTTGTTTTCTTTATTAAGCTTGCCTTTTTGCATTTTTGAGCAATCTCACGAGCTTTCCGGCGGCTTTTGATATCATTATGCCTCCTATAAGCGCAGCTGTGCATGCTACGGCAAGCCCGCCCCATCCCCAACCGGCACCCATGAGCCTCAACTCATAAATAAATGGCGCATGGAAAATGTATATCGCGTAGCTATTTTCGCCCGCAACGCGCACAAGAGACGCAGCATTTTTCCCCAAAGGGACCTTTCCAAGAACTTCAAACGCCGCATACGCAAACGCCAGAATCGCAAGCGGGTAAAAGTATGCGTATCCGAGATAAAGCGCCTGCTTTGCCAATATGAGCAGCAGGCAAAGCGCCCCCATAGCGGCAAACCTGCCCGAAGTTGCTTCCCTTGCATCATATTTCATGTGCGCCAAATACATGCCTGCTGCAAAAAAGAAAAAATACCTGCCAAAAAACACAAGGGAAACCGGGTCCGAATTCCACCCGCCAGCCTGCGCCGCATCGTCAAACCATTTTACCCCGATGCTAAATGCAACCGCAATGCAGACAAACAGCCACGCGGGCATTTTCTGCTGCATTTTTCTTGCAATCGGGTAAATCAGGTAAAGCTGCATTATGAGAGGTATGAAATACAAATTCCCCCCATTATACATGCCGAGCAAAACGTTAAGCACAATCTCCTTTGCAGGCAAAAGCCCGCCGTTTTGCGCAAACCCGACTGCGACCTCGTTCAGCGCCGCATAAAGAAGATAAGGGATAACGATGCGCAGCAGCATGCCACTATAATATTTTTTTTCATTGCCTTCTTGCGGATATTTCCTTGCAAGCAAATACCCTGTGCAAAATATAAAAAGCGGCACTGCAAACCAAAGATAATCCTGTATCCACATGTATTGCGGATACAAATTCACTGCATGCAAAAGGACTACCGCCGCAATGCTTGCGCCCTTTAGAAAATCCACAAAAGCAAGCCGCTCCTTTACTGGCTGGGGGGTTTGCTGCCAAAAAGGCTCAAGCAGCCTTGTGCAAATGTAGAAAAAAAGTGCCCCGCCAACAAGGTTAAGCAGCAAGGCAGGCGGAATGAACATCTGCTCAGCCCTTTACTACCCCGATGGGCACAAGCCGCGCAACAATGTCCGAAATGCCGCCAAGCTGCACGCTTTTCACGACATCATCAACGTTTTTGTATGCTTCCGGCGCCTCTTCCGCAATAAGATCCGGCTCCGTTGCCTTCACCATTATGCTTTTTCCCATGAGCCTTTGCTGCACATCTACGCCCTTCCACGAATGCACCGCCTTTGAGCGGCTCATCACGCGCCCTGCCCCGTGGCAGCTGCTTCCGAAAGTTTCTTTCATCCCCTGCTCTTTTCCAACAAGCACAAAGGACGCAGTCCCCATGCTTCCGGGTATGAGCACCGGCTGGCCGACCTCCCTGTAAGCCTGCGGTATTTCCTTCCTGCCGGGCGCAAACGCCCTTGTAGCCCCCTTTCTGTGCACGCACACTGTTTTCATGTGCCCGTCTATCTCGTGCTCCTCAAACTTTGCAATGTTGTGGCACACGTCATACACGAGCTTCATGTCATCCATCGTGCCCTTTCCAAATACGCTGCCAAACGTTTCCCTTACCCAGTGCGTCATTACCTGCCTGTTGCAGAATGCAAAATTCACTGCGCATCTCATCGCCTTCAAATACCTTTGGGCTTCCGGCGAATTTATCGGGGCGCAGCAAAGCTCCCTGTCCGGCAGGTTAATATGGTATTTTCTTGCGGCTTCCACCATAACGCGCAAATTGTCATCGCACACCTGATGCCCAAACCCGCGCGAGCCCGTATGTATCATTATGCACGCATTGCCCTTTTGCAGCCCGAAAACCTTTGCAACGTCCTCTTTTACGACTTCCTGCACTTCCTGTATCTCAACAAAATGGTTTCCCGCACCCACAGTTCCAAACTGCGGCCTGCCCCTTTTTTTCGCCATGGGGGAAACAACGGACGGGTCCGCGCCCTCTATGCATCCGTTCTCCTCGCAGTGCTTTGCATCCTCCGCAAATCCGTATCCTTTTGCAATCGCCCAGTTTGCGCCCTCGCTTATCGCACGGTCAAACTCGTTTTCCTCAAGGCGCAGCTTTCCCTTGCTGCCCACCCCCGAAGGGACATTCTTGAAAAGCAAATCAACAAGCTCCCGCAATTTTGAGCGCACCTGCGCAATCGGAAGCGAAGTTGCGATAAGGCGCACCCCGCAATTGGAAACAACTATCCCGTTTGCAACAAAATTGTGCGTTGTTTCAACGTTAATGTCATACACTTCCCCTTCGTATTTAATTTCTTCAGTTGTTTCTACCGCATCAAAAAGAGCTCCGAATTCCAAATAGCCGCCCTTATGTTCTTCCGCATACTCCTTAAAAGATGCAAAATCAAGCGTTATCCTCTGCCCCGCATTCTCATAATAGTGCCTTTCAATGAAGCGTCCGTTTGCAACATCGCCCTCAGCAAGAAGCCCCTGCACTTCCCGCATGCTCAGCCCCTTTGCTTTCAGCTCTTTTACCTGTGCTGCAATCGCGCTTCTTCTGCCCTGCAATTTCTTTTTCTGCAAAATGTATTTGCATGCAATTTCGCCCATCATTTTTCTCTTTTCATTGTATTCAAACCCTATTTTTCTCCACAAACTGAGCAAATTTCCCTCTTCCCCTCCAATCTCAAGCCTAAGCCGCATCACATCCCCCTGCTTGTTCGGATGCACTTTTGCGCTTGAAATCGCGGTTGTTTTTACCCCGAATTTTTCAAGAAGCCGCATAATGTCAATAAGGAAAAGCCTCCCGCTTTCTTCAAAGCTTGCGTTCTTGTTCTGCGCGAGTATGGGTGCATAAAAGCCTGTTTTACTGTGCGTTTTTGGGCTGCTAAGCTCCGCGCCAAAAAAGCCTGCCAAAAACAGCCTTGAAATCCAAAGGGGAGCATCCATAATCCACTGTGGTACGCGCGTTTGCTTGTCTGTTTTCCTCCCCAACGGGTAGCCAAGCGTCAGGAGCCTTTGCGCAAATTCCTTTGAGTAAATGCGAAGCTCGCACGTTTTCCCTACAAATTCCTTTTCCCCGTATTCCGTATTTATCTTGTGCTGCCTCTCAATATTTGCCGCAGAAGAATTAATCCCGATTTGCGCAAGGTCGCTGCGCATTTTTTGCATGTCTGCCTCCTTTCCATAGGCGCGCATGCAGTATTTTCCCTTATACTCGCTAAGCGAGCCGTCCCCCAGCATATACCCAAATATCTTTGCGATTATCCCGATTTCCTGTTCGTTTTCAAACGTGCTTTTTTGGTATTCCACTCCGCTGAAAAAAGACACGCCAATCTGCGCCCCTTTTTCAAGCAATCCGGCTGCGACCATGCCGCCTTGCGTGAATATGGGGTGGTCTTCAGAGCATTCAATTTCAAGCCCGCAGGAGGTTTTCAGGCGCAATGCCCTCCTGTCTGACTTCTTTTTCATGAATGCGACTGCCTTGGAAGCCCCGCCAGCCCCAACTGTCCTCACCTTAAGCCCGCTTTTTACAAATGCCATCTCAAATCCGTTTGAAACAGCCTGCACCTCAAGCGTTTCGCCCATCTGTTCTATCTGGAGCGCATACCCAAGTTCGCAAAGCACCTTTGTGCCCGGCAATAGGCAATTAATGTCGTAGCCTACCCCGCCCGGGGACACTACCCCGGTTTCCAAATCAAA
Source organism: Microcaldota archaeon (assembly GCA_018304295.1). Taxonomy (GTDB): domain Archaea; phylum Micrarchaeota; class Micrarchaeia; order Anstonellales; family Anstonellaceae; genus Anstonella. The sequence goes on from JAGVWK010000033.1 coordinate 22,309, forward strand.
AGCAGCAACCCCTCCTATTGGGAAGCCGTACCCCTCGTGCCCGTCAGGCATAACAAGCGCGTATTTCTGTATGCCCGGAAGCGTTGCAACATTGCGAAGCTGCCCCAATGTCCTGCCTTCCGCCATTGCCTTTGCAACGCTCTCTATCCCATACACCCTGCCGGGGACGCGCATCGCGCCCTCTTGCGGGATTTCCCATATTGCTTCGCTAATTTGTTTCAAGATAACCACCAAAACCGCAAAATTTACCGTATTAATTTAAGCATTGGCTACTTAAAACTATTCCCTGTTTTACTATTTCCCGCTTCTGCCCCTATAGTTTAACGGATAGAATGCTGGCCTCCGAAGCCGGTGATCTGCGTTCGAATCGCAGTAGGGGCGCTTTTCAAAAAACAATGCTAAACCATCGCTTGGAGCCATTTTTGGAAGAACTGGACTGTATTTTGGCACCATGTTTTATATAGCCAAATTGAGCAATTAAAGTATGTCAGAGCCACAGGCGCGGCAGGGTCAAATTCTATCTACTCCGGCGAACGCTGCAAAGCGCAACAGTCCATCTTGGGTAAGAATGCCGCTGCTCGTAGCCG
>JAGVWK010000021.1 GCA_018304295.1 Microcaldota archaeon
GGAAGAAAGCAGAACATGAAAACAGCCAAGGTGTATGAGGGGATTGGCGGGCTGAAAACTGTGTATGAGAATTTGCTTATGGAGATGCATAGGGGAGAGGGGTATTGCTTCTTCCAGTTCGCTGCAGAGAAAATTGCAACAAAAAGGGCGCAGCTTTTCTACCGCACATACCACTTGAAAAGAGATGCAAAGGGAGTGAACGTGAGGGGGCTTGCAACCGAGGATGCGCAAGTCGCCATGAAGGGGATATTTGAGGGGCTAAAGCATGTGCAATTGAGGTACATGTATGGGAGTTTTTTGCCGACGGGGACGGTTATTTACCATGACAAGGTGATTGTGATAGACTGGGAGGCGAAAGAGCCGACGTGCTTTATGATACAGAGCAGGACGGTTGCGGATTCCTACATGACACTTTTTGAGGAGAAATGGAAAGAGGCGCGCAAATAGCTATTCCACGTCTTTGGGCACGAACTTTGCATCTTGGGGGAAATAGTATTTGCGGTTTTCCGTGAACTTTCTTTTTCCATACCACAGCATTTCAAGCTTGTCGCGGGAGAGGGTTATTGTGCCATCGTAGAAGCCCTTTAGCTCCCCTATCACTTTCTTCATGTTTATTCTCCCAACGCCAAGTGGAAGGTGCGCATCCTCCTTTAGGAAATTGTCGTGCAAATGCACGTGGGATATTTTGCCCTTTATGCCGTGCACTGAGAGGAAATTCTCCATTGAGCCCCCCAACATGTGCGCATGACCCACGTCAAAAGTCATGTTGATTTTTGCTTCCGAAAGAAGGCGCGCCATGTCCTTTGGGGAAAGCGCCTGCGCATCAAAGTTTTCAAGTAGAAGTTCCATTGAGTGCGAGCGTGCGAAATCCGCCAAATCGCATAAAGATGAGGACATTTGCGCAAGGGCAAGGTCGCGCTCCCCGTATAAGTTCGGCATGAACTCGGGGTGTATTGTGATTTTTTTTGCGCCAAGGGAGTGTGCGCTCTCCATTGCGTTGCGGAATTCCGCAATATTTGCCTCCAATACGCGCTCGTACGGGTGCGCAAGGTGCAAAAACCATGGGAGGTGCGCAAGCACCGGGAAATTGTAGGAGCGCAGCAGCTCCTGTATTTTCGCCTTTTTCTTCTCAAGCTTGGGCGGGTGCGCGGCAGGAGCCTCTATTGTTATTTCCACAAAATCAAATGAGAACTCGCCGAAAAGCTTTAGCTCGTCCAATATGTCGTGCTTGGGATTGTTCATTGCGCCGATAAGCATGGAAAGTTTATGCAGAGATTAGCTTTAAAAAGGGTGGCAGAGAATATTTGTTGTCTTTTTGGACTTCAGTGGACTTCAATAGACTTCAATGGTGGTTTAATGAGCAAAATATTTTCCTCAGCAAAGGAACTCAAGGAAGGCAAATTTGTTCTTGTGGATGACATACCCTGCAAGGTCGTGTCAATAGACTCCTCAAAGCCCGGAAAGCACGGCGCTGCAAAGATGCGCGTTGTTGCAATAGGGGTTTTTGACGGGCAGAAGAAGACGCTTCTTGTTCCTTCGGACGCGGATGTGGAAGTGCCCATCATAGAAAGGCAGACTGCGCAGATAGTTGCACTCAACGGAACCGTGGCACAGCTCATGGACACCACAACGTTTGAAACTTACGAGCTTGAGATACCTGAGGAATACCGCGCAAATGCGCAAACGGGCAAAGAGGCTGAAGTGATGGAGGCAATGGGAAAGAGGGCGATTACGAGGATAAAATAAATGCAGAATAAACGAGCTGGTGTTTTTATGGACATAGAAATAAGGGAAAAGAAAGAAAACAAGCTGCTTGGAAGGCAGCAGGTAAGCTGCAAAATAAGCTTTGAAAAGCAGCTTCCAAGCCGCAAGGAAGTGCGCGAGGCGCTTTGCGCTGCCCTTGGGGTTGCGCCTGAAGTGCTTGTGGTGCAGTCAGTGCGCGGCGGGTTCGGTGTTAAAAGCGCAAAAGCGATTGTGCATGTTTACAAGGATGCGCAAGCCGCAAAGGCGGCAAGCAGGCATCTGCTTGTGCGCGATGGGCTTGAGCAGAAGAAAGAAAAGAAAAAGGCTGAAAAAAAGGCACCCGCGAAAAAGTGAGGTGCCAATAGGCAAATCCAATAAGCAAATAAGAGGTAGTATTTATGGCTGAAGAGAAAAAAGCCCCGGCAAAGCCTGCAAAAAAAGTAAAGGGATATGTTGCGCACCGCATGTGCCCAAAGTGCGGCTCGGGGGTGCGCCTTGCGGAGCACAAGGACCGCCGCTCGTGCGGAAAGTGCGGCTATTTTGAAAAGAAATAGGTAGAACATGGCAGGGGTTGTGAAAAGGCAAAATGGTGCGCTTTTCGCGCTCTTTGCTGCAATGCTCCTTGCGCTTATTGCAGGCAGCCTTGAGGTGCATAAGGGGATTGCGTGCGCGCGGGGCTCTTTTTCGTTTGATATTTTTGAAACCGCATGCATGCAAAGGGTTGCGGGCTTGTTTTTGTATTTGGCAATATTTGCGGCTGTTGTGTTTTACATTTGCGCCACGCATGGGACGCTTGCCGGCGCGTTTGCAGCGGTTGGGTCAATTGCGCTTTTTTACGCCTCCTTGCTTGCGGCTTTCCTTGCATCCCTGTTGCTTCCCCTGCTCTTTTTTTCCGGCGCGCTGCTGTATGCGATGGGAGGCGGGGCGAGCGTTGGAAAAGCCGCTGCAAAGCTGGGGCTTAAAAGTACGAATATTTTTCTTGATGCGGCTTATGGGGTTGCAGGGTTTGTTGGCGCAATTGCAATAGCAATTATGATTGCGTCCGCATTTGCAAGCGTTGGGGCAGATGACAGTGCCGCGGTAAGGGAAAAGATAATTGCAATGCCTGCGCTGGTTCTTTTATGGGCGGTTGTGGTTGCGCCAATTGGGGAAGAGGTGTTTTTCAGGGGCTTGCTGCTGCAAAGGATTGGGGCAATTGCATCAAGCGTTGTTTTTGCGCTCGTGCATATTTTTTACGGCTCTTTGGCGGAAATTGCGGTTGCATTTTGCATTGCGCTTGCATTCTGCCACATTGCAAGGGTGCGCAAGGGGACTGTTGCACCAATAATTTCGCATGCGCTTTTCAATGCTTTCTCCATAATATTGATGCTTTATGCATAGGACGCGTGCTAGGATGGTGTACGTATGATTGCGCTTGGAATTGAATGCACTGCACATACGCTTGGAGTTGGCATTTGCAATGAGAGGAAGATGCTGGCAAATGAAAAGGAAATGTACAAGCCGGTAAAGGAGGGGATAGTGCCGCGAAAGGCTGCCGAGCACCATGCGCGCATGATTGGAAAGGTGATGGGAAGGGCGCTTGAGAAGGCAAGCGTTGGGCTAAAAGAGGTTGATGTGATTGCATTTTCGCAAGGGCCGGGCTTGGGCCCGTGCCTGAAAATAGGTGCGGCTGCTTCTGTGTATCTCTCCCTGAAATATGAAAAGCCGCTTGTCGGGGTGAACCACTGCCATGCGCACCTTGAAATTTGCAAAAGAATGTGCAATCTCAAAGACCCGCTTTTTGTGTATGTGAGCGGGGGGAATACGCAGCTTGTTGTCGGGAAAAAAGGAGGGGTTCCGTTCAGGGTGCTTGGAGAAACCCTTGATATTGGGGTTGGGAATTTGTTTGATTCCCTTGCACGCGAGCTGGAATTTGAGTATGCGCATGGGAGCGAGGTTGCAAAGCTTGCGTCTGTGGGGGAATACTTTGAGCTTCCATATACCGTAAAAGGAATGAACTTTGCGTTCAGCGGGCTTCTTACTGCTGCGGCTAAAATGAAGGGGAAGAAAAGCACTGAGGATATTTGCCGCTCCGTGATGGACACTGCGTTTGCGGAAATATGCGAGGCTTCTGAGCGGGCACTCCTTATGAGTGGAAAAAAAGAGCTTGCGGTGTGCGGAGGGGTCGCGCAAAATGCGCATTTTTGCTCCTTGCTAAGGGGAATGTGCAAAGAGAACGGCGCGCGCTTTGCGCTTGCGCCAAATGAGTTCAATGCTGATAATGGGGGCATGATTGCGCATACAGGGATTGTGCAATATTTGAAGGGGGAGAGAATTGATGCGAGAAAAGCTCAAATAAGCCAGTATTGGAGAATTGACGAGGTAAAATAAGGATTAGAGAAGTGAAATTTCCTGCGCGCCTTTCTTTAAAATCACGTCCTGCTTTTGCGTTACTTTTCCTATTATGCACGCGTCTATTTTGTGCTTTTTTGAAATTTCAATGAGCTTTTGCGCCTCTTCTTTTGGGCATGCAAGCACAAGCCCTATTCCCATATTGAACGTGCGGTGCATCTCGTATTCGCTGTTAACGCTTTTTGCAAGCTCCAAAAAGACTGGGGCGGGAGGTGGCATATTGTCAAGCAAAAAGCCAACTTTTGCGTATTCGCCTATGCGCATGAGCTTTGAAAACGCGCCCCCTGTGATGTGCGCAATTCCATGTATTTGGGCATTTTGGAGCATCTCAAGCACGCACTGCACGTATATGCGCGTGGGAATGAGCATTTCGTTGCCCCATTTTTGCGCATCAAGTATCTTTCTTGCAAGCGTATATCCGTTTGAGTGCAAGCCTGAGGAAGCGAGCCCTACAAGTGCGTCCCCTTCTTTCATTTTTGCGCCAGTAATGAGCCTGCTTTCGTGCACTTCGCCAACAATTGTTACTGCCAAATCAAAGGGGCGGCTTTCCCCTTTTATTATGTCCGGGAGGATTGCGGTTTCACCGCCTATTATTGGGCAGAGGGCTTGTTTTGCGCCTTCCACCAAACCCCTTGTAACTTGGGAAACAAGCTCCCCGTCATTTTTTGAGAGAGCGAGATAATCCACTGCGACCAATGGGCGTGCGCCCAAGCAGAGTATGTCGTTTGCGCTCATTGCGATTGCGTCTATCCCTACTGTGTCAAACTTTTGCATTTGCTGCGCAAGAAGCACCTTGCTTCCCACGCCATCGGTGTGTATTACAAGAAGGCGCCCGTTTTCCGCCTTGAAAAGCCCGCCATAGTGCCCGAAAAGCTCCACAGCTTCGCCGTATTTTCCTTTTGTAAGGGAAAAGGTGCCTGCTATTTGCGCCCATAAGTCCGCATGCATGCTTTTCACTTTCTTTACGTCCACGCCTGCTTGTGAGTAGGAGACTGCCTTTTTGCCTGCCATGCTTTTGCCTGCCATGCAAACCACTTATTTTCCGGGGTACATCACTATTTTGCCGCTTTTGCCGCTCATCATTGTTTCAAACGCCTTCTCAAATTCGCTCATTGGGAATTTGTGCGTTACAAGCTCTTGAAGCTTTACCTTGCCGCTTGAAAGCAGTGAGGCTGCGCGATACCATGTTTTGTACATTAGCCTGCCGTTTATTCCCTGTATTTTTGCGGACTTGAAAACTATTTCAGTTGCAAGGTTTATTTCAACCGGTTTTGAGGGTATTCCGAGTATGGATGCGCGCCCGCCTGCCCTTAGGGACTTTAAGCCCTGCGAGAATGCGCTTGGGGCGCCTGACATCTCCAGAAACACGTCCGCGCCCTTTCCGTTTGTTTGCGCAAGCACTTCCTTTACAACATCCTGCGTTGAGGCGTTTATGAGAACATCCGCGCCGAATTTCTTTGCCAATGAGAGTTTGTAGTCGTTTATGTCTATTGCAATTACCTTGTTTGCGCCAGCAGCCTTGCATACTGCGCATGCGACGGTCCCTATTGGGCCGCAGCCGAACATTGTAACGGTTTGGCCTGCCAAATTCGCATCATCCCCGTCAAATACGGTGTGGACTGCATTTCCAAGCGGCTCCTGCGCTGTTGCAACGTCGTGAGGGAAGCTCTTGTCGTTTTTCCATGCGTTTGAGGCGGGGAGCGCGACATATTCCGCAAATACTCCCTGCGTATCTACTCCTAGAATCTTTACCTGCTCGCAAATGTGTGAATTTCCTGTGCGGCACTGAAAGCATGCGCCGCAGGAAATGTGCGTTTCAGCTGAAACGTGGTCGCCTACTGAAAAGCCCTTTACTGTGTTTCCCACCTCTATTACTTCGCCTGCCATTTCATGCCCGAAAATAAGAGGGGGTTTTATCCTGCCAGCCGCCCACGCATCCCACTCGTAAATGTGCACATCCGTGCCGCATATTGAGGTTGCCTTTACGCTTACGAGCACATCCAGAGGGCCGCATTTTGGAATTTCAGCCTCAATGAGCTTTGCGCCAGCTGCTGCGGTTGGTTTTTGCAGTGCCATCATTTTTGCCATAAAACGCACCTCGATAATGTTATGGTAGGCATTGGGGACGGAGGTTTAAAAGTATTGGTGCAGAACTTAAGCAACTGACGATGAAGAGAAACTGCTGAACCTTTAAAAATATCCCCATCCACTAGAAAAGCGGTGCAAATATGGCAAATGGAAAAGGAGTAAAAATCAAACTCTGGCGCGAAGGGAAGAACGTGCTCATACGCAGTGATGCGCTGCACATCACAACATATGGGAAGAGCACGCAACAGGCACTTGAGAATTTCAAGGAGGCGCTTGCTCTTACGCTTGATGCAATGACAGCTAGAAGCATTTCCAGCAAAAGCACGCTGCCATTCGAATTTGAACTTGGGTTGCATTATGGGAGAACGACTGTCAAGGGTAAAGCCGCTCCTGCTTATTAAGGCGTTATCAAAAATTGGCATAAATGTGGAGCGTCAGAAAGGCTCGCACGCGCAGCTTTGCGGTTTTTATAAGGGAGAGATGAGATTCACCACTATTCCGATACATGCTGAAGAGGGGCTTCCAAAAGGGATTGTGCTTGCTGTCCTTAAGGATTGCGGGATTTCTAAGAAAGAGTTTGTGGGATTGCTGGAAAAGTAATTGGTGGAGCCATGAAAAACTTTCTTCTTGTTGGAAACGGGGCGCGCGAGCATGCGGTTGCGGATGCCATTTGCAAGAATAACGGGGTGAGGCTTTTTGCGTTTATGGGCGCTAAAAACCCCGGAATTGTTGCGCTTTGCGATAAGAGTAATGGGGAATATTTAATTGGGGATATTTGCAATGGGAAGGAAGTTGCAAAATGGGCTATTTCAAAAGGAGTTTCACTTGCATTCCCTTCGCCGGATGCTGTTCTTGAGGCAGGGGTTGTTGATGCGCTTGAGAGGGCGGGGATAAAATGCGCTGCGCCTGTGCGCGAAGCTGCAAGAATTGAATGGGACAAGGCTTATGCGCGGGAACTTATGAGGGATTTTGGGGTGGAAGGATGCCCGCGCTTTGGCATATTTGAAAAAGAGGAGGAGGCTGCCTCTTTTATACGCTCTTTGAAAGGGAAAGTCGTTGTAAAGCCCGTTGGGCTTACGGGCGGGAAGGGAGTGCGGGTTGCGGGAGTGCATTTGAAGGATGAGGAGGCTGCAATTTTGTATGCAAAAGAAGTGCTGCAAAAGAAAATAGGAGGGAAAGCGCAGGTTGTGCTTGAGGAAAAATTGGAAGGGGAGGAATTCACATTGCAGGCATTCTCAGATGGGAAAACCCTTTCTTTCATGCCACTTGTGCAGGACCACAAGCTTGCGTATGTTGGGGAGAAAGGGCCCAATACGGGCGGGATGGGCAGCTATTCCCAAGAAGATGGATTGCTCCCGTTTGTAACTGATGCGCAATGCGAGAAAGCAAAGGGAATAATGCGCAAAGTAATTGCGGCTTTTGAGAAGAAAACGTCCCTTAGGTATAGAGGGGTTCTTTACGGGCAGTTCATGCTTACAAAGAAGGGACCAATGGTAATTGAATTCAATGCGCGCTTTGGGGACCCGGAAGCAATGAATGTGCTTTCCCTTTTGAAAAGCGACCTGTACTCCATATTTGAGAAAATGAGCAGCGGCACGCTTGGGGAAAATGATGCGCTCTTTGAGAAAAAAGCAAGCGTGTGCAAGTATTTGGTACCAGAGGGATATCCGATAAAATCCATTACAGACCAGCCCCTGAAAATTGATGAGGGGAAGATACGCAAAAGCGGGGCAAGGATATGCTATGCAAGTGTATATGAGAAAGAAGGGATTATTTACACGCAAAGCTCGCGCTCAATTGGGGTAATGGGATTTGGGAAAACTATTTTTGAGGCTGAAAAGATTGCTGAAGGGGCATGCGCTGCTGTGGAAGGGAAAATTTGGCACAGAGAGGATATTGGGACAAGGGAGTTTATACAGAAGAAAGTGGAGAAGATGAAAGGACTGCTGATATGGTAGATATGGACGTAGACCCATCGGCACGTTACCTTCGCAACGCTTTTAAAGCGCGCAAACGCTTTAAGTGTAGAGTGAGCCCATGTTGCCAGAAGCAAAACCTTTCATAAAATGGGCAGGTGGAAAGCGCCAGCTTTTGGAGGAGCTTACAAAGGGATTGCCTGAGTTTGGAAATTATCATGAGCCGTTTTTGGGAGGGGGCGCGTTATTTTTCAGGCTGGAGGCAATGGGACAAATAAAGGCGGCTTATTTGAGCGACTCAAATGAGGAGCTAATCAATGCGTATGGGGCAATAAAAAACCATGTTTTTGAGCTTATAGAGGAGCTTTCTTCTTCAAAATATGCGAATGATGCGGATGCGTATTACAAAATGCGTGCTTTAAAGCCTATTACAAAGGTAGAGAGGGCTGCGCGCTCCATATACCTGAACAAGACTGCTTTTAATGGGCTTTATAGGGTGAATTCAAAGGGAGGCTTTAATGTGCCTTTTGGAAGGTATGAGAATCCAAAAATATTGGATGAGGAAAATCTATTGCTCGTAAATAGGGCTTTGCAAAAGGATGCGCTTTACAAAGGGGATTTCACAGTCGTATTGAACAATGCAAAAGCAGGCGACTTGGTTTATTTTGACCCGCCTTATGCGCCGGTTTCAAAGACTGCGAACTTCACGGGCTACACAAAAGATTGTTTTGGGGAAAAGGATCAGGAAAGGCTTTTGCAGGCATATAAGGAGCTTGATGCAAGAGGATGCCATGTGCTCTTAAGCAACTCCTACACGGCATTTACGGCAGAGCTGTATGTGGAATTTGGGCAGGAAATAGTGCATGCAAGCAGGATGATAAACTGCAAGGGAGACAGGCGGGGAAAGGTGAAAGAGCTAATTGTGAGGAACTGGGAGCCCAAGATAGCCCAGAGGAAGCTCGTAGAAGAAGTAATCGCAGCCGGCAGAGTGGATGTATTCTAGGATGTCTTTGTATTCCTTCTTTTGGAACCAGCCATTGAGCACATAAACGTATTTTACTTTCATGCCAAGAGGTTTTGCAAGCTTTTTGTATTGCTTGAGCTTGAAATCGCATGTTTGGAGCTTTTCATCTACGGAGCCTGCAACCGTTTGGAATTTTGTTTCAACTATGAAAAGCGTGTTGTGCGCGAGCACAAAAACAGCATCATCAGGCAGGAGTTTTTTGGAAATTATTTTGCCTGCATCAGCGCCCTTTGGCTTAAGCAGGTTGGAATAAAGCTTGTTCTTTTTATAGAGCCTTGCGACTTCCTTTCCCTTGAAGAAAACGGAATCGTTTTTTACAGAATAGCCGCTTATTTTGGAGAAAATAGTGGCAACATCTGTTCGTTTCTCAAAGCGAAGACCGTGCTTTTGGGGGGTTCTGCCACCAGTGCCGCCGCGAATCATAGGGGAGTTTCAATAGCTAATTTCTTAAACCCTTTTAGAGTATATTCCCTGTGGGAGCATGGTTAGCCGCATAGAGGTAGCACTCAAAGACGGGCTTGAAGACCCTGCTGGAGCTTCGCTTAAGCGGCGTATTCTGGAGGATTTGAAAATCAATAGCGTGAGCAGCGTGAGAACTGCAAGCGCTTATGTGATTGAGGCGCAATTAGGAGAGGAGGAGCTGCAAAAAATTGCGCAGGAGATATTTGCTGACGCGGTTACTTCAGGCGCGTTTGTGAATGCGCCGTGCATAAAGGAAGGGTTTGCGTTTGCAGTGGAGGTGGGCTTTAAGCCCGGCGTTACGGATAATGTCGGGGGAAGCGCAAAAGAGGCGATTGAGGATTGTTTGGGGGAAAAACTTGAGGGGGGCGTTTATACTTCGCGCATTTACTTTTTGTACGGGAATGTGAAAAAAGAGGAGGCGGAAAGGATTGCAAAGGAGATGCTTGCGAACGGGCTTATTGAAAGGTGGGGCATAAGCAAGGATTTTGAGTATGCGAATGCGATTGCACAGGTTCCAAAAGTGCTTCCCATGCAGCCGGTGCCCGTGCAGAATATTTCACTTGAGCTTGATGATGAAAAGCTCGTGTCGCTTTCAAAAAAGAGGCTGCTTGCACTCTCTCTTGAGGAAATGGAAAGGATAAGGGAACATTTTGCGGACGGGAAAGTGCGCGTGGGGCGCGAAAAAGAAGGTCTTTTGGCAATGCCGACTGATGCGGAGCTTGAAATGCTTGCGCAAACGTGGTCTGAGCATTGCAAGCACAAAATTTTCAATGCGAAAATAGAGTATGAGGAGAATGGAAAAAAGGAGAACATAAACTCGCTTTTCAAAACATACATTGTTGCTACTACTAAGAAAGCTGGGAAAGGAAAAGGCTGGCTATTGTCCGTATTCTCGGACAATGCGGGGATAGTGAGATTCAATGAGGAGTGGAACTTGGCAATAAAAGTGGAAACGCACAATACCCCCTCTGCTCTTGACCCGTACGGTGGGGCGCTTACGGGCATTTTAGGGGTTAATAGGGATGTGCTGGGGGCGGGAATGGGCGCAAAGCCCATTTTCAATACGGACGTGCTGTGCTTTGCGCCTTTTGAGTATGCGGGAATGGTCCCTCCAAAGCTTATGCACCCGAAAAGGACGCTTGAAGGGGTGAGAAAAGGCATTGAGAGAGGCGGAAATGCAAGCGGGATACCTACTGTGAACGGGGCGGTTGTGTTTGAGCCGCGCTTTTTGGGAAAGCCCCTTGTGTATTGCGGCACGTGCGGCATTATGCCTGCAAAAATAAAGGGAAAAGAAACGCACAAAAAAGAGGCGAAAAAAACTGATAGGATATTCATGGTGGGAGGGAGAGTTGGGAAGGACGGCATACACGGGGCAACTTTCTCTTCTGTAGGGCTGGATGAGGATTCGCCCACAAGCGCAGTGCAGCTTGGGGATGCGATTGTGCAGAAAAAGGCGGCTGATTTTTTGCTTGCGGCACGCGATGAAGGGCTTTACAATGCGATTACAGACAATGGGGCAGGCGGGCTTGCATCCTCTGTGGGGGAGATGGCGCAGGATACGCAGGGATGCATAATGCACCTTGAGAGGTGCCCGCTAAAATATCCGGGGCTTGCGCCTTGGGAAATGCTTGTGAGCGAGTCGCAGGAAAGGATGACTGTTGCGGTTCCAAAGGAAAAGGCAGGGGAATTTGCAGCGCTTGCGGCGCTCTATGAGGTAGAGGCAACGGATTTGGGAGAGTTCACAAATAGCGGATATTTTGTTGCTAAATACAAGGAGAAAACAATTGCAATGCTGCAAATGGAATTTTTGCACAAGGGAGTGCCGCAAATGGAGTTGCAGGCAAAATGGGAGGAGAGATGGGAGGAAAAGCAAGGGAAATATGAAATTCCAAAGCTTGGGGAGGCGCTTGTAAGATTGCTTGCAAGGCCAAACATATGCTCAAAAGAGTACATTATCCGCCAGTACGACCATGAGGTAATGGGAATGAGCGCATTAAAGCCCTTGTGCGGGGTGGAGAGGGACGGGCCCTCTGATGCGGGTGTAATTGCGCCGGTGCAAGAAAGCAAAGAGGCGATTGCAATTTCAAACGGGATATGCCCGCGCTACTCAGATGCGGATGCATATTGGATGGCTGCGAATGCAGTGGATGAGGCTGTGAGAAACTTGGTTGCAACCGGCGTGGATGTGCAAACAATTGCGGGGTTGGACAACTTCTGCTGGTGCGACCCTATTTACACTAAAGAGAATGCGGATGGGAAGTATAGGCTTGCGCAGCTTGTAAGGGCAAATAAGGCGCTCTATGAGGTGTGCACTGCGTATGGAGTGCCGCTCATATCCGGAAAGGACAGCATGAAAAATGATTATAGGAACGGAAGCATTGCGATTTCAATACCGCCCACCCTTCTCTTTAGCGCGATTGGGAAAATCAAGGACGTGGAAAAAATCGTTTCAAGCGACTTTAAGGAAGGCGGGGATGTTGTGTATGTGCTGGGGAAAACCTTTGATGAGTGCGGGAAAAGCGAATATTTCCTTGAGTATGAGGTAAAGGGCGGAAAAGTGCCAAGGGTGGATGCGCAGGCGAATTTCAAGCTTTATGCGTGCCTTGCAAGCGCGATTAAAAAGGGGATGGTGAGGAGTGCGCACGACTGCTCGGATGGGGGGCTTGGGGTTGCACTTGCGGAATGTGGTATTGGAGGCAGGTTGGGCGTGCGCGTGGACTTGGAGAAGGTGCCGCGAGAAGGCGGGCTTGCGGACGACAAAATACTTTTCTCTGAGAGTTCTGGGAGGTTTGTTGTGAGCGTGCGCAAAAAAGACTGCGCAAAGTTTGAAAATGAGATGCGGGGGTGCGCATTTGGGAAAGTAGGGGAAGTGAAAAAAGATGATGCATTTGAGGTAAAGGGAGTTGGGGAGCATGGGGCGATTTACACTAAAGTAGGGGTTCTCTTGGCAGCATGGCAGAGGACAATGAAGTGGTAGAGTGCATATGTGGTGAGAAACATGAGCGTGAAAAAGAAGGCAATTGAAGAATTTGAAAAAACGATTTTGGAAGCCGAAGCAAAGGCTTTGTCTTCGGTATCTCTTGAACGGCCTCTTTCGGATGCCGAATATGCAAGGTATGTTGGACTGGCTGAAAAACTTGGTCTCCGGCCAAAAAAAGATGAACCAAGCGATTGAAATAGTTCGGTGCGTAAGATGGCAAAACCAAAAATACTCGTGTTGGACGGCTTTGGGCTTAATTGCGAGAGGGAGACTGCAATTGCGCTATCGGAAATGGGAGCGGATGCAAGGGTTGTGCATTTTTACAAGCTGCAAACAAGAAGGGAAAAACTGGAGGAATATGCGGGCATGGTGATACCCGGCGGCTGGTCTTTTGGGGATGACATTGCGGGCGGGAAAGTGCTTGCAAACCGGATAAAATACCGCATATGGGACCAGATGAAAAAATTCCATGAGGAGGAAAAGCCGATTGTGGGAATATGCAATGGGTTTCAAATGCTTGTAAAATTGGGGCTGCTGCCAAACTTAAGCGGGCGGGTGGAGCAGGAAGTTACGCTCACAAACAATGCAAGCGGGAAATTTGAGGACAGGTGGATTGCGCTTGCGCCGCAAAAGAAAAGCGTGTGCCCATATGCAAAAGAAGTGGGATGGATAAGCGCTCCTGTGCGCCACGGGGAGGGAAGGTTTATTGCAAAGGATGAAAAGACTCTTGAGAGGATAGAGGAAATGGGGCTTGTTGCATTCAGATATGCGTGTGAAGGCGGGAAAAGGGAGGAAAATGAGAGTGTTGGGTATCCGCTTAACCCCAACGGGGCGCAAAACGACATTGCAGGCGTATGTGATGAGAGCGGGAAAGTTTTTGGCATGATGCCGCATCCTGAATGCTCTATTTTTGAGTGGCAGCACCCGAACAAGGAGAAGGCGCACGCACAGGGAAGCAGGAAGTTCTATGGGAACATTGTGAAAGAGGCTGCGAAATTCTAACAGCTGCTTACTGGAACTTGGACAGTGGTCACTAGCCTAGTGCCTTGGCGTTTTTTTATTTCTTGCAGTTCTACCGAAGAAAGGCAATCTATATGAAGTTCCAATGCCTCTTTTAGGTTGGCAATCGCCTCTTCCATGGTATCGCCTTGGGATGCAACGTCCAAATCAGGGCACCATGCAGAATAAGAGGAACCTTCGTGGAAGACCACTGCTGAAAAGCCTAATAGTTCCATGTATGCATTACGGAACAGAAGCTTTATATATTTCTTTATTGTTAAAGTTATAGTTATGGTAGATATAATATGATAAAGGCAGCAAATAAAGACCCCTTAGAGAGCCTATTCGTTATTGGAGACGAGGTGAACAGGGAGCTTTTACGGGACATCCTTGAACAGTATGTGCGCCTAGATGAGAGGGGCAACATTTATCCACTCAGCTCATTTTATGAACAAGCCAACAAGAACAAAATTATCATAGTCTTGCTAGCTAGAAAGGCATTGGCGCTTAGAATAGGGACTAGTGAGGCGATTTCACCTACTGAATTGCATCGTTACATTGAGATACCGGGAGGTTCGCTTAACCCCACGCTGCGCTGGCTTGCCGAGAATGGTATAGCTGATGATGATGGGAGCAAGTATAGAATTTGGCCTCAAGCAGTTCAGCGCTGTTCTGAACTGCTTAAAAGAAAAGAGGAAAACGGGATAGCAGGTCGGAATGAAAGTGAAAAAAATATTTCAATGAGCATAGGAGAGGCGCTAAAGGACATAATTAGGCAAGGCGGCCTTGATGAGGGGAAAACCCATAGGGAAATTTATGAGATGATAGCCAGACGAAGACCAAAAACTACGATAAATGCGTCATATAATGTAATTATGTCTTTTGTTAAGGAAGACAA
>JAGVWK010000028.1 GCA_018304295.1 Microcaldota archaeon
TTTTGAATTTTTTGTCTTTTTTTATTCTTTCTTCAAGCCCGTGGATGATTGTGGGCCAAAGAACTTCGTGAAATGTTGTAAGGCGGCGCACAAATTTCATGTCAATGCTGAGGAAGCTAAGCCTGCCGGCTTTTGCAAGCTCCAAATCAGAGAGAATTTGTCTTATTGTTATTTCCAGTGGGGTTGCTGCGGCATAATGCAGCAATTGCCGTTCAAGCAGAGGAGTCCCTTCCTGAAAGGTTTTCCAAAGCACAAAATGGTTCATGTTTGAAGTTACAAAGAAGCTTACTCCAAGCTGGCTTGCGTATGCGCATGCCTGCTCAACTACGTCAGGGTGATATGGATCGTGAAGCGGGGAGCCGTCCGGCTGTTTCAGCTCAAAAACCAAAACAGGATTGCGGGATTTGTCGTAAAGCACTATGTCGGCGCTGCCCCGGCCAACAGGAACCTCTTGCTTGGCATCGGAAAAAGGCAGGTTTTCGGACTCAATGAGAGATTTTATTTTATGGAGCAAATCACCCATTAATAAGCGTTCCCTTGGCATAGCCTCACTGACGTTAATGGGTTGCTTAGTTTTATAAACAGTCCTTAAGTGGCATTCCAGTGGGTTTACCACTCTATTTTTTGCACGTGCCCATCGTCCTTGAGCGCAAGCAGCTTCTTGTTTGTGAGCCGCACGCATGCACAGAGCGCCTCGTTGAGCTTTGCAGGGCTGTCCCCGCTTGCGCCTGCGGCATATTTGTGCCCGCCGCCGCTTCCTCCTATAAGGGGCGCAACTTCGCGCATTATGTCAGCCATGCTTATTGGGAGGGAAAGGGAGGAGTCCATGCGTGCGCTTATGCGCGCGGTTTTTTTGCCCGCATGCCCCACAAACGAGAAATCCGCGCCTATGTTAAGAAGGGAGAGGGCTGCGTGGGACTCGTATGCGTTTGTAATTGTCCATGCGATTATGTAGTTGCCCGCGTTCTCAAACTGCATGCGCTGGAAGGATTGCAAAGTAGTTGTGCGTGCTGAGATGTCGGTAGGCACGTGGCAGGCTTGAAGTAGTTGGGAGTAGGTGCAGCCGCACTTTTGAAGTAGGGAATGCATTGCCTTGAAGGTTTTTGCAGAAGCGGACCTAAAATGCGCGCTATCGGACACTATCCCTGCTGCAAGAGCGTATGCGATTTTTTCGTCTATTTTTTTTGCAGGGAGGAGGAATGCGAGCATTTCGCACGTGGAGCTTGCGTCTTCTTTCACTATTTTAAGGGGCGCAAAAAGCTCGTCTGCGTGCGGCTCGTGGTGGTCTATTATTGCATCTATTTTCCTGCCCGCCATGTGCACCGCAAGCTTTGCGCTTGAGCAGTCAAGCAGTATTGTGAGGCCGAATTTTTCCCCCTGCACGTCCGCAAGGGAGTGGAGGGTGAGCGCGTTTTGGAGCGCAAAATGGCGCGCCTCCGCGTTTATGTGGTCGGGTATCACTATTTTCGCGCTCTTGCAGAAGCGGCTGAAAACGTATGCGGAAGCGATTGCGTCAAGGTCGCCAAGGGAGTGGAAAGTGAGCATGCAGTTGCTTTTGGAGGCTTTTGCAAGAAAAGAGGAAAACTTTTGCATAAGAAGGCAACTGCGAATAAAAATAAAAGGGTTTGTGGCGAGAATGGCAGGGTGGTGTTATGCTTGCGAGCGTGCTATTCGTTGCATTGTGGTATTTGAAAATTGTGCAGACAGGCTATGATTGGATAATATTGTGCTTTTTGCTTGCAATAGAGCTTGGGCCGATGGTGAAAATGGTAAGGAAATACTAAAAAGAAAAAAAATAGCTATTGGGCCGGCGCAGCCATTTTGGCAGCCTCCTCAAGCTCGCTGCGAAGGTCTGTTAGCTGCTTGCGCACCTTTTCCTCCTGCTTTGAGGTAACGGATGCGCGCATGTCAAGGGTTTCCTTGCGCTCTTTCAGGTGTGTTTTTATGTCCTCCCTTGAGGACTCCAGTATGAGCGAGCCGACTGCGCGAAAGAGCGCGCCCTTGCTTTTTGCCATCTCCTCTTCAGCCATTTTTATCTCGTCAAGCTGCATGGCGACCTGTTGGCGCTGCATTGAAAGCATTTGCAATTGGCGTTGCAGGTTCTGGAAGTCGGAGAGCTTCTGCTCAAGGTCCTGCGGATTTTGTGGAACGTTTTTCGGAGCGGTTGCGTTTGTTGCCATATAAACACCCTTTTGCATATTTATTCTTCCTTTTCTTTTAAAGCATCCGTTTCCATTGCAGAAATTGCCTCTATAATGCGGCAGTGCGCGTTGAAGGAGGCTTTGAGCGCCACAATGTCCTTTGCGGTTATTAGCACCCCAATATTTTCGCCTTTTGCGCTTGCAAATGAGGCGCTGCGTTCCATTTTTTGGGACTCAAGGGAAAGCGCGCGCAATATTGCGCCTGCCTGATGCGCGCCGGTGGCGCAAAATTTTAGCTTTGCGCAAAAAGGCTGCATCAAAACCACTTAGTTCGTGGAAACTTCCTTTGCAATGGGCTGGCGCTGTTTGTAGAGTATGCGGCAGCCGCACGATGGGCAGCGCGTGAATTTCGTGTCAAGCTTTGCTATTTCCTTTTTGCACTTTTTGTTTGAGCATACGTACATGTTGGCACCCCTTGCCTCTTTTTCATTGCCTCTTTTGCCCGCCTATCTCTTTTTGTATTCTCCAAGCATTCTTGTGCTCACCTCGCCCGAAGGCGTGGAGAGGGAGTATGCGCCTCCTGCGAACTTTGTGCCGCAAGATCTGCATGCCCAAAGCGAGTTGGAGGAGCGGCGCACTGAAAGCTTTCCGCATTTTGGGCAGGCGTAGGATGCGCGCTTTGTTGCGAGCACCTTGCTTGCCTGCTTGCGTATTTCAGCACCGTATCTTACGTCTTTTCCTGACATCAATATCACCTTTGGTATTGCACATTGGTTATTGCAGTATGCTGCGAAGCCCCTTTGCCTTGTCAAAGGAGATATCCACGAGCTCCAATATATCCTTTTGGGTAAATGCGCCCCAGCCGCCTTTTTGCACCGCGCACACGTGCTGGGGCGTTGTTGCAATCGTTATCCTGCCGTCCATTCCCTGCTCCTCGTCAAGGGAGGGGTCGAGCAGTTTGGTGCTGTCCACTTTTGCGAACGTGCAGGTAACGGTTTTTGTGGAAAGCGGAAGCTTTCCCGTGCTCTCCTTGCGTATGAGCTTGCCTTCCTCTATTTTCGGCATGCGCGTGCAAAGCAGCGCGCTCATTGCGGCCAAGGATGCCGCGTCAAAAAGGTTGCCGTCGTAGTCAAGCACGTATAAGTCTATGTAAAGCGCAAGCACTTTCCCCTCTTCTAGCGCAAAAGACTTAAGGTCAATGCAGTTGCTGCTGCGTATCCCGCGGTCCACCACGCGCGCAAGCTCTATTGAGGCAGGGCTTGGCGGACCGGGCTCAAAGGTGCTGGATGCAAGGGGCACAAGCTCCGCGTTTGTTGAAAGCACGCCCTCGGTTGGCCTGTCTGCGAAGGGCGTTGCCACGTCAAACTTTATGCCTGCAAGCACCTGCGTGTTGCCAAGGTGGCAAAGCGCGCTTCCTTCTGCGTTTGGTATTGCGTTCTGCTGCAGGGTTGCCTTGCGGTAGTCAAGCATCTGCCTTCCATCCGCACGCTTTCCCTGGGCAAGAATCCTCTTTAGCGAATCTTTTTTTAGTTCGTTTACTATTTCCATATTGCCACCTTTTTATTGGGAGTTGAATTTGTCGCCAAGCACCAGATGCGCCTCCTTCTTTGGCCCGTCGTAAACGGCCTTGAGGGCGGCTGCCTGAAGCTCGCTTATTTTTGCGCTTGCCTTGTATGCCATTTCCATTGCTGCTGAAAGCTCCTCGCGCGTGAGGTTGCCGTCCATCTGAAAAAGCAGCACATCCCCGTTGCGGGGGGCTATTGCAATCGGCATGTCGGATTCGCCGTAGTTGTCCTCGTCCTTTGAGAAATCAACCGCAACCAAGCCATCTATCTTCCCGACCGCCACCGCGCATACGAGGTCTTTCATAGGTATGCCCGCGTCCGCAAGCGCGACCGCGGCTGCTGTTATTGCCGCGCAGCGCGTTCCACCGTCGGATTGGAGCACTTCCATGTAAACGTCTATTTGCGTGCGAGGGTATGCCTCGGAGATGACGACGTTCTCGAAAGCCTCGCGTATAACCTTGGAAAGCTCGTGCGAACGGCGGTTAGGGCCGCTTCTTCCGTGCTCTTCAAGGGAGCAAAAGGGTGCCATTGTGTAGCGGCAGCGCACAACTGCGCGGTATGGGGAGGCGTCGTGGCGGGGTATGCATTCGCGCGGGCCGTATACGCCTGCGAGCACTTTGTTGTTGCCCCACTCCACAAGCGCGCTTCCGTCCGCACCGTTGAGCACGTGCGCAGTTATCTTTATTGGGCGCAGTTCGTCAAGAGCCCTGCCGTCCGCGCGCTTTCCGTCTATTATGAGCTGTGGTTTTTCCATTGTATCACCTTGAAAAATCAATTCTGCGCAGCAGGGGATGCGGCTGCCTTGTGCGCATCCAAATGCGCCTTTATCCGGTCAGTAAGCCCCGTTATGTGCGCCTGCGCCTCCACCATGCGTATTGTGTCGGCTGCAAGCTTTTGGTTGCCCTTTGAGGACACCCAGATGAAGCCGTTGCGGCCTACGTATATTTCGCAGCCGGTTGCGGCGGATATCATGCCAATCATGGAATTTTTCTTCCCTATCACGCGCGGCACCTTTGCGGCGGCTATCTCTATTATCGTGCCCCCGCGCAGCAGGCGCGCGTCGTTAAGCTCCACGCTTTTTATCTCGTCAACGGCAGAAATGCGCGCATAGAGCACGTCCCCCACGGTGAGCTTTTGCGCGACCTCCCTTCCTGAGAGGTATGCGTTTGCAGGGCAGTTTATGTTTATGTTGTAGCCTGAAAAGCGCACCTCTGAAACGTATGAGACCACATAATCATCAAGAAGCGGCTCGTACGGGCCGCAAAGGGGCACCAATCTGCCGTCGTCGGAGAGCAGGGAGAGCACTGTTGCGTACGTCTTATTGTTCTCCACGTAGCAGTATGGGAGCCTTGCAGGCTTGTCAGAAACCATCTGCCCCGGAAGCACTATGCTATTTGCCATTTTTTCACCTTTGTATTGTAAAATTATTTTATTTTCTTTATTATTTTATTTCCTTTGTCTGCGCGCTGCCTTGGGTTGCCTTGTTGAGCCTGTCCATGAATTCCCCCATTATTCCTGCGGGAAGCTCGTGCATTGTGAGCAGGTTCCCGTTCTTGTCCCATTCCTCTTTTGTTATCCCGTATTCGCGCAGCATCCCGTAAATCCGCTGCGCGTGCTCCGGGCCGACTTTCACTGCAATCTTCTTCTTTTCAAACTTGAGCGGTATTATAAGGCGCAGCTCCTTTATCACATCGTCAATTTGCGCCTCCGCCTCCTTGAACGCGTCTATCTGCACGCGCGCTTGCTCCATTGCGTTTTCTATGCGCATTTGCGTGTGGGGCGCTCCGGTGCGAGGGTCAATGCACTCGCGCGCCAGTATTGCGACGATTTTCTTGCGCTTTTCCTCCAGCATTTTGCGCCGCTGGTCGGTGGTGAGCTGCAGTTCGCCTTTCTTTAGTATCGTTTCGGCTATTGCGAACACGTCGGTTGTGCCAAACGCCTTTTGCAAATCCGAACTCTTGTGCCTCTCGCCCTTGCGCGCATTCTCAAATATTTCCTCAACAACAAGCACGTTGTTAAGCTCGTTTTTGCGCCCTTCGCGATACATTCTGGCAAGGTCCGAATCCACCAATATTTCAAAGCGCTTCCCGCCGTAATCCATGTGGGCGGTAATCGCATTTTCAAGGCTTGACATTAAGACGCCTTCGTGTATTAGCTACACTTGTATTTGGGAATATGGGTATATATTACTTGTGGAAAGTGCGTGTGGAAAATGCCCAAAAAGGGGCTACTTCAGGTATTTTTCCACTTCCTTTGGGGAAAGCACCGAGAACTCCTTTTTCTTCAGCGTTGCGACCGCTATTTCTATGTTGTCGGAGGTGAGCTTCATGTCCCCGCTCTTTTTTATTGCCTTGATTGCAAGCGCGGTCCCCTCGTCCACGGTCATGCCTTCCTTGTATTCCTTTTCAAAGAACTCTTCCACTTCCTTTTTGCCCATCCCAACGGCTGCTGCCCTGTAGCCTGTGAGGGCACCCGAGGGCTCTGCCTCAAAAAGCTTTGCGGTTCCATCCACGCCTGCAATAAGAAGGGACACGCCGAATGGGCGTATGCCGCCGTATTGGGTGTAAGCCTGCATTATGTCGCAGAGGTTCTTTGCGATAAGCTCAACTGAAGCCGGCTCGGCGTAGGAAAGGCGGTGGCGCTGCGCCTCAAGGCGCGCAATGTCAACAAGGCGGCGCGCATCCGCAATTAGCCCGCTTGCGGTTGCCGCGATGTGTGAGTCTATTTCAAATATTTTCTTCATGCTTTCTGGGATGATAAGGCTTGAAGATGTGTTCTTGTAAGCTGCAAGCACCACGCCGTCGGAGCACACAACGCCCACTGCGGTTGCGCCGCGCTTTACTGCCTCTTTTGCGTATTCCACCTGAAAAAGCCGCCCGTCGGGCGAGAACACGGTGATTGCCCTGTCATATGCCTGTGCCTGCGGTGAAGGATACATAGTTACACCCCAATTAGAGATTTCTGGCAAAACTATGCGCCGCAGGTTTATAATGCTTGCAGGCATGAGATGGTACATGGGGGAGAAAGAAAAGAAAATGGGAAATGCGTGCGCTGTGCAGCCTTCGCCCTTTAGCTGCCCCACCTGCTCGCTGCCCTCGCTTCTTTTGTATGCGGCTTCGCTTCTGATAATTGTTTTTGCGGGCGAGCCGCTGCGGTATGTGGGGCTGCTTGTTGCGCTTTTTTCCTTTATGTATCCGTGGATTGTTGCAAGGGCGCGAAGGCGCAAGCATTAAATACAGGGTGCGGTGCAATTTTTCCCTATGGAAACAGGCATGCTGCTTCAAGCTCTTTTGCAGGCACCTAGCGCGTGCCTTGTTTTCCCGCTGCCAGGGCTGGCTGCCCAATAGACCTCTTTTTTGCAATCGGAATGCAGTATCACTACGTTAGTTTTTAATCGGCTAAAACAAAAAAAGAGGTGCAAAAATGGAAAATAAAACAAAAAACTGGTGTTCTCGCCCAGAATAAAGGAAAAACAGGAAGCGCGTTTGAAGGGATGGGTGCGCTCTTGGAGGATGCAATGATGGAAAAGGCAAAAATTCCCGCGCTCGCAGGCAAGAGCATAGCGGTGCTTGGGGGAACCGGGAACCTAGGCTCGCTGCTTGCGAAAAAGCTTGCGCAGGCGCAGGTGGCGCGGGTAGTTGCGACTGGAAGGGATGCGCAAAAGCTGCAGGCATTGGAAATGGATGGCGTGCAAGCCTCGATGGGCAATGCGCAGGCAGTGCGTGAAGCGGACATTGTGCTGCTGTGCGTAAAGCCCCAGCAAATGAAAGATGTGGTAAGGGAAATCATGGGCTTTGCCGCCGGAAAGCTCTTTGTGTCCGTTGCGGCAGGGGTGCCGCTTTCCTACCTTGAGAGGGAGCTTGCGGGAGCGTCCGTTGTGCGGTGCATGCCGAATTTGTGCGCAAAAATAGGCATGTCGCAAACCGCAGTTGCAACAAACTCCAAAAATGGCGAGGGGAAAATTGTGCGGGAAATGCTCGCCCTTCTTGGAGAAACCTACGAGGTGCAGGAGAGGCAGTTTGCAGTGTGGACTGCCGTGAGCGGAAGCGGGCCTGCGTTCCTTGTGAAGGCTGCGCAGGCTTGCATGGAGGATGCACAGATGCTTTCCTGCATGCGCGCCGCGCTTTGCAGAGAGGGTTTTGGGGAGGGAGAAGCTGCGCAAATTGGCGCGCAAGTGCTTGCCGCCACAAAAGAGCTAATGCAAAAAAGCAATGAGAGCGGGGAAGAGTTCATTGCGCGCGTCTGCTCAAAAAAAGGCACGACCGAGGCGGGCTTGCAAGCCGGGGGGAACATGGAAACTGAAGTGGAACTCTCCGCTGCATTTGAGGCTGCCAAGATGCGCGCAATGGAAATAGAGGCGGAATTTGGCTGAAGCCGCCTTTTTTTCTTTTTTCTTGTATGCGCGGGCGCTGCCGGCGCCTTCTTTTATTTTTTCTTGCACGGGCGGCTGCGCAAGCCTCCTTTTTCCTGCGGTGGCGGGTGTGCGCGCTTTTGCTTGCGGCGTGCTCTTCTTTTCTTTTTTCCTTCTGCGGCGCTGGTGAGCAAACATTTATATATTTGTATGCGCATATATGCATATGAGAAATGAAAAGGCTGCCCGCGTGTTCCTTGCGATGTGCGAGCCCGCAAGGCTGCAAATACTGCAAAAGCTTGCAAAAAGCAAGGGGTGCGTGCAGGAAATTGGCAAAAGCGTTGGCAGGAACCAGCCGAACGTTTCGCAGCATTTGCGAGTGCTAAAGGACGCGGGGCTTGTGAAAACAAAGCGCGAGGGAAAGCGCGTGTGCTATTCGCTTGCTGATGAACGGGTGAAAATGCTCATTGGAATTGCAGAGGCGATTGGATGAATGATGAGGGCTTGGAAGAGATACGAAAAAGAAAGATGCTGCAAATGATGGAAAAATCAAAAGAAAGAAAAGAGGGGATGAAAATGGGGAACAAGGAAAACAAAATAACGGTATACTCAACGCCCACGTGCCCATATTGCACAATGGCAAAGCAGTACTTGAAGGGCAAGGGCGTGCAGTTTGCGGACATTGACGTTTCACGCGAGGGGAAGGCTGCGCAGGAAATGATGCAAAAAAGCGGGCAGATGGGCGTTCCGGTTCTGGATGTCAACGGGAAGATAATAGTGGGATTTGACCGCGCGGCAATTGATGCTTCGCTGGTTGGATAAGGGGGTGAAACCTTAGGGGGAAGAGGTGGAAAGCTTGTGTTCCCCCTAGGTTTTGACCGCGCGTCAATAGAAAGCGCGCTTGTTAAATAGTCAGGGGGTATCCGGCTCAGGGATTGTGCCGCCTGAATGGTAGGAAATCATGCGCTTTATCATGTCGCACATTTCAAAAAATTCAGGGTCGCGCGCATGGTCAACGCGTGGGCGCTCCACGTCCACGTGTATGTCGGCAATCACTTTCCCGGGGCGCCGTGAGAGGACTATCACGCGGTCCGCCATGAAAACAGCCTCGTCTATGAGGTGGGTTATCATCACAAACGTGTTGGTTGGGGTGCGCGGGTCTGACCATATCTCAAGCACGTCGCGCCGCAGGTTTTCAGCGGTGAGCGCGTCAAGCGCGGAAAAGGGCTCGTCCATAAGCAGCATGCGCGGCTCCACCGCCAGCGCGCGCGCAATCCCGACGCGCTGCTTCATTCCGCCGGACAGCTCAAATGGATAGGCATCGCTGAAATCCTCAAGGTCCATGAGCTTTATGTATTTGTTTATTATGGAGGGGCGCCTTTCAATGGGCGTGCCTATGGACTCCAGCCCCAGAGATATATTCTCGTAAACGTTGCGCCATGGAAGAAGCGCGAAAGTCTGGAATATCATTGCGCTTGTTTTTGGGTCCGGGCCGCCCACGCGCTTGCCGCGGAAAAGCACATCTCCTTTTGATGGGAACTCAAGCCCGGCAATCATGCGAAGCAGCGTTGATTTGCCGCAGCCGGAAGGGCCTACGATGCACACGAACTCGTGCTCGTGCACCGAAAAACTCACGCTGTCAAGGGCCCGGGCGCGCTTTTTGCTTTCAACAAAATCCTTGAATACGCGGCGCACCTCAAGCTCCACGCGCGCCTTTTTTTGCGTATGTTGTTTTTTTTTCATGAGAGCCGCCCCTTTCAAACGCCTTCAAACCTGAATCTCTCTGCATAATTAAATAGCCTTCGCCATATCAGGTAGTTCATAAGCAATATCACTATTGTCATTGTGCCGATGCAAAGGGTTATTGCGAGCGGGTCCGGGGAGGGGGAAGTCGTGAGTTTTGTAAGGTACGCGCCTATCCCGTCAACCGAGTGCACTTCCCCCTGAAAAGTTATGTATTCGCTCACTATGAGGGAGTTCCATGCGCCCCCCCATGCCTGTATGCTGCCGAGTATTATGCCCGGCAGTATTGCGGGCAGGAAAATTTTCTTGTAAAGCATGGAATTTTTCAAGCCGAATGCGCGCGATGCCTCAAGGATATCGCCGGGGATGTTGTTGAGCGCGCCTATTATGTTAAAGAGCAGATACCACTGGGTGCCTGTGAGAAGCAGTATTATTGCGGCAACCTCCACCCCTATCTGCCCGCCGCCAAAAATGCTTATCACGAAAATCACGATGAAGGGGAAAAGCGCAAGGGCGGGGGTGGACTGCCCTATGTCAAAAATGGGGAAGAAAATTTTGGAGAGCCTTTTGCTTCGCACAACAGCGATTGCGGCTATAAGCGTCCAGCAGAGGGCTATCACGTAGGCAACAAGGATGCGCACAAAGGAGCGGGCTGCAAGGTAGGGAAGCAGGAAGATCTCCTCGTGTGAAACAAGCGTATTCCACGCGCCAAGCATGGGAACTGAGAATGAGGATGAAAAGAACCACAAAAGCCAAAGCATTACCGCAAGGAAAAGCACGGTGTATATTGAGAAAAGTTTCCAAGCGGGCAGCTGCAGGTGCCGTCGCTTTGTGGGTATGAATTTTATTGCCAAATCGTGCTTGCGCAGCATTGCAAAAAAGCGCTCCACCGGCTCGTTTATGTGCGCATCCAGCCAGTAGGAGCGCGAGCGCACCCATTCCACTGCGCGCACGATTGCGGAGTCCTCTTCCTCCTCAATTATTATTTCGGATTTCATTGTCTGCATCTTAAAGCGCCTTGAGTAGGAGGCAAGGGGCTTCCACACCAGCATGTTTATTGTGTAAACGATGGACACGAAAACTATCAGGCCAAAAAGAGCTGAAGGGACGTTCCCAAGGTTATACACGGCATTCCCAAGGTAGGTGCCAATGCCGGGAAGGAAATGCGTTGTTGTGCCATACGTGAGCATTTCCGCAGCTATAAGGAAATACCAGCCTCCGCCCCATGCAAGCACGCTGCCTGTTACAAAGGGCGGGATTATTGCGGGCAGCACAACGTGGTATACGTAGCGCCAGCCGCGCAGGCCGTATGAGTTAGATGCCTCGCGCAAATCGTTTGGGATGTTGCGCACTCCTGAGAGTATGGAAAAGGTTACAGCCCATGCCATTCCTGTGAAAATCAGGAATATTGAGGCAACCTCAAAGCCCAGCTCGCCGGGAAGAAAGCCAAGGAAAAAGAAAAGTGCGGCGGGTATGTAGCCAAGCACCGGGATGGACTGCAATATGTCAAGCAGCGGGAGCATAAAGATGCGCGGGCTGCGGTAGAGGCCGGCTATTATTCCATAAGAGAGCGAGAAAACAACCACAAGCGCGTATGCGGCAAGCATGCGCAGCATTGTGCGGAAAATAAAATAGGGAAGCTGCGCCGTTTGGGGATTTTGCACTACCTCGCCCCACCAGCCCAAATATGAAAAGGAAGCAAAAGTAGTGAGGAAAATTGCGCATAGCACAAGCAATAGGGTTTTTGTGCGGGACACGAAAATAGGCTGAGGCGAAAAGATTTATATTGCTGGGGGGGGCGGCAGTGGCTTGCATGCGCAATTTTATTGCATAATCAATTCTTTGCCTTTCCCTGCGATGCGACTTTTTCCATTGCGGCTTTTACCTTTTTTGCGTTACCTAAATAGTAGTGCCTTATGGGCGCAAGATTTGAATCCAGTTCATAGACAAGTGGTATGCCGGTTGGAATGTTAAGCTCTGTTATTTCGCCCTCCGGTACTTTGTCAAGGTATTTCACAAGCGCGCGAAGCGAGTTTCCGTGCGCAACTATGAAAACTTTTTTCCCTTTCCTTATTGCAGGGGCTATTTCTTTTTTCCAATAGGGCATAGAGCGCGCGTAAGTGTCCTTTAGGCATTCACTGGAGGGAAGAAGGCTGCGCGGCACATCCTTGTAAAGCGCATCGTGCAGTGGGTGGCGGGGGTCGGTTTTTTTAAGAGGAGGTGGGCGCATGCTGAAGCTCCTTCTCCATATTTTTACCTGCGCCTCGCCGAATTTTTGCGCCATTTCGGATTTATTTAAGCCCTGCAATGCGCCATAGTGGCGCTCGTTCAGCCGCCAGCTGTATTTTATCGGCGGTTTTCTTGTGCCTTTGGGCTTTGTGTGCCCGGAGCTTGCGCCCATTTTGGAAAGCGCGATTTCCATTGTGCGTTTTGCGCGGCGCAGAACGGAAGTGTAAACAACGTCAAAGCAAAAACCTTCTTTTTTTAGGAGCGTGCCTGCTGAAGCTGCCTCCTCTTTGCCTTTTTTGCTGAGGGGAACGTCCGTCCAGCCGCTAAAGCGGTTTTGCTGGTTCCACGTGCTTTCCCCGTGGCGCAATAATACCAGAACGTGCATGCAGAGCGTTGGAAGAAAAAGCCTTTAAGCATTGGCAGGAGGGGCGCCCATTGGCTGCCGTGCATGGGCTGCAGTGCATCAGCCTTCTTTTGGGTGGGATTGGAAGAACCCCATATTGTTTGCGCCTGCCAGCCGTACCATTTGTGCCCGCCGCCTTGCACGCTGATGAGGTCCAAATCCTGCGCGCAATTGTTTTCATGCAGCGTGTAACGTTCCCGCGTTATGTTCCCTATTTGGGTTATTTGGGGGCTTCCTGTGCACCTGTTAAAGCTTTTGTACAGGTCTTTTGCATATTCAAATGAGGAGGTTATCCCTTTTCCCATAATCCCTTTGTAGTAGGGGATTGTGGTGTCTGCGGTGCCGTGGATGAGCATTGTTGGCAGCGGGGTTACCTGCTCCTGGGAATAATCAATAGACAGCCCGGTGCCTGCGGAAACAGGTGCGAGTGCGGCAAACACTTGCGGCATCAGCAGCCCAAGGGTTTTTGTCATGCCGCCTCCGTTTGAGAGGCCTGTTGAATAAACTTT
>JAGVWK010000029.1 GCA_018304295.1 Microcaldota archaeon
GATAATTGCAACAAACGGAAATGGCATTGGCGCGAACGCACCAACTCCTGCGCGCAGTCCGCCCGATCTTGGGGCTCCGCTTGTTGAAGATGTGAGACAGGTGCGCATTAATGTGAGCGTTATCAGCAGGCTTCTTGAAGCCCGCTACGCAAATGGAGAGCTGCGGGAAACTGCTGAGAAGCACAGGGGCATGGTGGAGTTGTATCTGGCGCTTTGCAATGCAATTCAAACAAATGAAAAACAGCCAGGGCCGCAGGGCACAGTAAGCATGAACGCATGCAATGGAATAACGTGCTTAATTGAGGTTGCAATTGCGGGGAAGATGGATGTAAAAATTGAGCTTTGCCCAGAGGGCGTTGAAATTCAGGACGGAAATGAAACAAAAGAGCATGGAGGGCGGGACCAAATCCGGGATGCACTGAAGGATATGCTCTGGCACATAGCCAAAATTAGAGGGATAAAAATAGAATGCGTTTAGGATTTCTGGATGCGCGCGCAATTTTATTCCTATTTGGGTTTCTTCTTATTTGGAAGCTTTGAGCTTTGCGCGCATGCGCTCAAGCTCCGCAATCGTCTTTTCTATTGAGTCTTCGCCTGGTTCCTCTTCCGGCTCATTTTGTTCTTGGTAATTTTTCGTGTGGATTGCTTTTCCGGCATGCATTTGCGCAGAGGGCTTTTTCAAAAACTCCTCCGCCTCTTTTTCCTTTTGCTCAAGCTCCTGCTTTCTCTGGAGGAAGAGTTCTGATGCATCCTCCTGTTTTTTTGCCTGCTCCTGCACCCATTGCTGCTCTTTTTGCGTTGCGGCTTCAATCGCGGCTGGCACGCCCTTTTCATTCGTGGCTGTTTTTGCAGCTTGAGGCTGCTGGTAGGAATATTGGCGCGTTTGGTATTGCTGCGTGCCGGATTGGTGCAGTGCGTCCTGAACATCCTGCCCGAAAATCAATGCCTCGCCTGATTTGCCGCCTTGTGCTGCTGCGCCCGAAGGAGGGGACGCGGAAGGCGGAAGAGAAGAGTAGGGTTGCTCATCATTTGCATTGCGTGGCGCAAAAAGCACGTAAATCGCGAATGCAATTGCGGCAAGCACTGCCAGACCGAGCGCAAAAGGGAGTATTTCAGGCACGTTGCTCTCCGGCGTTATTGCGCCTGCTGCGGGGGGCGCTGTTGGCAGGGCGGCTTTTGCATTTGTGGACACCAGCATGGATGGAAGGCTGAAGTCTTCTGAGGAGTATGTGTAAAAGCCCGCTGCCCTTGGGACATATGAAGCTTTTCCCTGTTGGTCTGTTTTGAGGCTGAGGCTTTCTCCGTTGGGCCCAAGAACAAAAAGCGTTGCGCCTTCAATTGGCTGCCCCTGCGTGTTTGAAAGGGAAATTGTTATGCGCCCGCCTGCGCTTGATTCCTTTGGTGCAGTAAGCCGCGCCTGCGGAAGGGAAAATGAAACTATGGGTGAGGGAAGCTGACTGAATGCTGCCTCGTCTATTTTTCCCGAAGCGTTTATGTATATGAGATACTGCGCCGAAGGCAAAAGCGAGCCTATTGACCACGTTGCAGTGGTTGCATTAAGGTAGGGCTGGCTGGAAAAAATAAGCTTTGCGCCTGAAGGCACGTAGGAAACCGTATCGGCTATGCGGATATTTTCCTTTGCGAACTGCCCTGTATTTGTTATTGTGATGCGCACGCTTGCAGAGTAGGAATAGGTTGCAGCCCCGGTAATTGCGGAAACACTGCTCACTTGCGAGTTCTCAAGCGAGCGCGTTATGCGCAACCCGTCAATTTCGTACGTTGCCTCAACATATGCAAATGCGCACATGAAGAGCGAAAAGAATGCCAGTGCAAAAATAATGTTCCTCATTATCCCACCGCATGATATTGGGCTCCGCGCCTATATAAATCTATCGTATTTAATGGGGCAATGTGGAGGCTGTAAATCATTCTTTTGAAAGGCGGCGCAATGCGCTTAGCGCATCATTTTTCCTGCCGTAGGGGACAAGAAGGTAATCGTGGCAGTATGCGCTTATTGCGTTTGCGCTTATTTTTTCTTTTGCAAGCGCGGCAGTTATTTTTGCAAGAAAGCCCACTGCAAGCAAATCAGAATCCACGGCAAGGGTTATGAGCGCAAACGGGCCGTGCATTTCCCTGCTGCTAAGCGCGCAAAAGCTTTCTTTTGCATCTTCATAAAACACGACGCTTACGCCCTCTTTTTCCCGGTGCATGCACACAATGCTCCCCATAAGGGCTGCGGCCTCCATAAGCCGGCTTTCCTGCAGCAGCGCAAAATAGCATTTGCGCTTTGAAAGCTGCGGGCGTATTTTTTTCATGAGTTCGCTTATGCTTGAAATTGCCATTCTAATCCTGCTCCTTGTGCTCGCCCCTTTTGCCGAAAATCTGCTTGTGCCTGCCTTTTTTGGGCGCGGCTGCAGGGCGGAAAATTGGGGGGCGGGCAATGCTGCCCTGCTGCTGGTTTGGCTTGCCCATTTCGCTTGCGAATTTGTCCCATTCAAAATTGACCTTGAGGGCGCGGTTTGTTTCCACGTCTATGAAAACAAACTTCTGCCTGCCGATGTTGAAATTCTTGAGAAGCAGGTAGCGCGCATCCTCAAGGCGCATTGTGTGTGCGCGCGAACTTGTGATGAAAAAGCAAATGTCAGCCTTGTTGTCAAGCAGCTTGCGCATGCTCCCCAAAAACTCTGCCCTGTTGCCAAATTGGATTTCAAATGCGGCGGTGCCCTCCTTTTTATGCAAAAGAAGCATGCATTGCCCCTTTAGCTGCTCGTAGCCGAAATCCCGCCCCACAAGAGCGTAGGAGAAAAGAAGGTCGTTTACAAGGTTCACCGGAGGCTTTTTCACTGCTATTATCCTGTCAACAAATTCCATATGGGAAAAAGGGGTGCAAAAAATAAAACAGTATGTTTGGCTTGCTGCCAATGCTGCGCATGCGCAAAGCGAAAAAGGTAAAAACATGGGCG
Source organism: Microcaldota archaeon (assembly GCA_018304295.1). Classification (GTDB taxonomy): domain Archaea; phylum Micrarchaeota; class Micrarchaeia; order Anstonellales; family Anstonellaceae; genus Anstonella. The sequence continues at coordinate 2,964 of JAGVWK010000029.1, forward strand.
TGGAAAGCCATGCGTGGGTGAAACCTTCCCAATGGAAACCGGCGCATATCTTGTGCGCCTTGCAAGGCGGCAGATAGAAGAGAGGCTGGGAAAAAAGGATGCGCCATTGGAAAAGCCGCCAAGCGCGCTGCTGCAAAAAAACATGGGCGCGTTCGTAACTTTGCACACTTTTAAGCCCCGTGAGTTGAGGGGGTGCATAGGCTACATAGAGCCGTTCATGCCCCTTGGGCGGGCGGTAAGGGAATGCGCGCTGCATGCCGCTTTTGAGGATGGCAGGTTCCCGCCTGTGCAAAAAGGGGAGCTTGAAAATATTGTAGTGGAGGTTAGCGTGCTTACGCCGCCCGTGCGCATTGAAGTTAAAAGCCCGCCGGGATGCCTCAAGAAAATAGAGATTGGGAAAGACGGGCTTGTGCTTGAGGCGGGAAACCTCAAGGGCGTATTTTTGCCCCAGGTGCCACTTGAGCAGGGGTGGGGCGTGGAGGAATGCCTCTCTAATTTGTGCCTCAAAGCGGGCGTGCCGGCTGATTATTGGCTTTGGGGGAACGCGAAGCTTTACAAATTCCACACGCATATTTTCTGCGAGGAAAAGCCAAATGGGAAAATCGTGAAACCATGAAATGCGCAATAAAAAAAACGCAAGGCGGGTTTTTAATAGAGGTGCCATCTGATGCGCGGCTTGCAGAGGGCGAAGCTGAGCTTTTCGAAACTGAAAGCGGGACGTGCGTAATAGTTGCACAAAAGGCACGCATCGGAGAGAGTGGCGCAATGCAGGCGGGCGCAGCAGAGGAAAACGCGCTGCTCAAAAAGCTCTCCGCAATAAAGTTTGAAGAGAGGACGCCGCAAAAAGTGGACGGCAGTCTCTCGCAAAAAGAGATTGCGATACTTGCAGGGCTGATAAGGAAAAAGCTCGTGAATGTTTTTTACGGGAAAAAATACGCAAAAACAGGAGTATATAATATAGCTGCAAACGCGTTTGCAAGTGCAATGCGCCCGGGATGGGAGACGCGGGAAGCGCAAATTCACATGCAGGGGGAAAGGGCAGGCACGCAGACTGCCGGCAGGCGGGCATTTGGTGCAGCGGCTGCAGGTGGTGCGCAAAAAGCGCAGGAGCACGGCGGCATCCCACTTGTAGCGGAGCTTGAGAAAAATGGGTTTTTGGTTGTGGAAAACGAGCAGGAAGCGCGCCTTATTGCGTCGGTTTTGCAGCCGAAAATCGCAAGCGGCGACGTGCTTGGGGTGCGCGGCTTTGACAGGAAATACTACGTCGGCACAAAGGATTTTTACGTGCAGCATGAGGCGATTGGGAGCAGGATACTCTCAAAGCCAAAGAGCGCGGAAGAGTTTGCATCAGAGGCAAAAATAAGCCGCGATGCTGCAAGCGCGCTTTTGCACCTCATGTGCGAAAAAGGGGACGCGATAGAGAAAAAGAAGGGGCTGTTTGAAAAAGCGTGAGGCAAAAAATGGGAACAATTGTGATAAAAGACCCGGTGCACGGCAGCGTAACCCTTGATGGGATGGAAGCCAGAGTGCTTGACAGCGCCCAGATGCAAAGGCTGCGGGGCATAAAGCAGCTTGCAATGGCGAGCCTTGTGTACCCGGGGGCAAACCACACCCGCTTTGAGCATTCAATAGGAACGGTTTGCCTTGCGGGAGAGATGTGCGATAATTTGGGGATGGGGCAGGATGAGGCTGCGCAGGTGCGCCTCGCTGCGCTATTGCACGACGTGGGGCACATTGCATTCTCGCACGAGGCGGAAGCTGTTACAAAAAAATACATAGGCACGCACGAGCAGATAGGCGGCAGGATTGTGGAAAAGGGGGAGGTCGCGGACATTATAGGGGAGAATTTTTCCCAAAAAAAAATAGCCGCACTAATGCATGGAAAGGGAAACGGGCAGATTATTGGCTCTGACATAGGCGCGGACAGGATGGACTATTTGCTGCGCGATTCGCATTATACCGGCGTTGCATACGGGGTTATTGATGCCCAGAGGATTTGCCACACCTGCTGCCTTGAAAAGAAAAGGCTTGTTGTCGGGCGGGGCGGGCTTGAGGCTGCGGAATCGCTTCTTGTCGGGAGATTCATGATGTTTGCGGCGGTGTATTTGCACCACACCGTAAGGATTGCCTCCAAAATGCTCCAGCAGGCGATAGTTTTTGAAATTGAAAATAACGGGCTGCAAAAAGAGCGGCTTTATGAAATGGACGACGCGCAGCTTCTTACACACCTTATGGGCAATAAGAATGCGCTTGCGCAAAAGCTGCATGCGCGCGCACTCTATAAGCGCGCGTATTCTTGCCCTCTTGCGCAAATGGGAAAAGGGGAGCTTGAGGATGCAAAAAGCGGGCGGTTGCAGGAGGCTCTTTCGCAGGAATGCGGATGCGAGGTACTTGTTGACGTGCCCCAGCAGCCTGCACAGGAAGCGTCCGTAAGGGTGCTTGCTGGAAAAACAAGCGTTCCCATAAGTGAAATCTCAAGCCTTGTAAGATCGCTTGCGCACGCGCATTTGGCGCGCAATAGCATCATTGTGTGCGCAGAGGGGAAAAACGTCAAAAAAGCTGCCCAAGCAACAAAAAGGGCGCTTGGAAAATACTGAAAAAATCAGGCAAAAGGCAAGGCACGGGTGCGGAAAATCAGGCAAGCAGCATGTCAAGAAGCTTCACTACCACTATGAAAGCGACCATGAAAACCACTGCCACCTTGGGGTCTATTTTCCAGCCGTGCAAATTCGTGTTTGCGCTAATGCCCAGAATGCCTGCGGAGCTTTGCGGCGAGGAAACGCTCAGTTTGTCAACGCTCATAAAAGGGTTAGGAGGAATTGTATTTTTAATTCTTGTGCAGGTAAAAGGCATGAAAGGTTTATAAATTATAATAAGTAGAAATATGTGTGTTTATATAAACGTGATTATTGTGAGAACTATGGGAACTGCAAGCATAACCGCATCCGTGCCAGCACGCGTGCCTGCTGCAAAAGTGGTTGCGCGCCTTCCTGATGGGGCACTTGTGCGCTGCATAGAGCACCTGAGGAATAGACACACTACTTTTGGGATAGGAAGTCTGGATCCGTCCAAAACAAGAAAATATGTAATTGGGATGATGCCCCAAGCAAGAAAATTTCTTGAAGAAGAGACAGTGGAAGCACGCGGGCGGGTAAGATACAGAGATGGGTTTTAATTCCTTGTTTTCAAAATAGGGGCATGTTCGGGACTTCAGGGGTGCGCGGCATTGTAAACGAGGAAATCAGCTGCAAGCTTGCAATGCAGATTGGGAATGCGGCAGGCGTGATGGCGAATGCCCAAAACAGGGGAAAAGGTGATGGCGGGCTTACGGGTGGGAAAGGAAAAAACAATGCCGCAGCGCACGCGCAGGGCATGGCGGGCGGGAATGATGGCGAAGCTCAAGGCGGCAATTCCGGAAATGCGCGCGCAAAAATAATTGTTGCACGGGATTGTCGCACAAGCGGCCCGATGCTTTCTTTTTCCTTTATGGCAGGCGCGATGCAGGCTGGCGCTGATGTTATTGACATTGGGATAGTGCCAACGCCCGCGCTTTCATTTGCGTGCATGAGGGAAAAATGCATTGGGGCAATGATAACCGCCTCGCACAACCCGCCGCAATACAACGGGATAAAGTTGTTTTTTGAAGGACGGGAATTTTCACTGGAGTGGGAAAAGGAAATTGAAGGGAAAGTGAAAGAAGGCATGGAAACCGTTTCGTGGGGCAGTGCGGGGCAATTTTCAAAAAACCACGGGGCGCTTGAGGCGTACAAAAAATTCATTCTTTCCCTTGTTGATGTTGCGCTGATAAAAAAAAGAAAGCCGCGCGTTGCTGTTGACTGCGGAAATGCCGCCGCAAGCGTTTTGATGCCGGCGCTTCTGAGGGAGGCAGGCTGCGAAGTGGAGGGGCTTTTCTGCGAGCCTTCGGGAATGCCAAAAAGGGGGCTTGAGCCAAGCAAGGAGAATCTCGCGGAGCTTTGCGCGCTTGTGGAAAAAGAAAAGGCGGACATTGGAATTGCGCATGATGGGGATGCGGACAGGGCGGTAATGGTTGATGAAGGGGGGAAAATGCTTGGGCTGGACGCGCAGCTTGGGGTTATGGTGCGATATTTATTGCAGAAGAAAAAGGGGGTTATCGTAAGCACTGTGGAAAGCTCGCTTTCATTGCGCGAGATTGTGCGCCACGAGGGCGGCACGCTTGAGATTACGCCTGTTGGAAGCCTGCACGTTGCGCAAAAGGTGCGGGAGAAAAACGCGGTTTTTGGCGGCGAGCCTTGCGGGGAGTATGTGTTTGCAGATGCGCTGCCCTGCCCTGATGGGCCATTGGCTGCGCTTTTCTTTTTGCAAATTCTTGCGGAAAAGGGAAGCCTTGCAAAATTGGCGGGGGAAGTGAAAACCTATCCTATTGCAAGGGAAAAATTTGCCTGTGCGAATGGAAAAAAGAAGGCTGCGCTTGAAAAAATAAAAAAGGCGCTTTCAAAAATTGAAGGCAGTAGAAATGAAATGGACGGCTTGCGCATTGACTTTAAGGAGGGGTGGCTTCTTGTGCGCCCCTCGGGCACGGAGCCGTTCATGCGCCTTACGTGCGAATGCAAAACGCAAAAAAAACTTGGGGAAATTTGCAAAATTGCGCGGGAAGAAATTGAAAATGCGGTTGCCTGAGAAGGTTTCTTAGGCGGGCGGCTTTTGCCCGTTGTTCTCTGCAGATGTGCCGTTTCCGTGCGGCTTTGGATGGGACTATTCTTCATCCTCCTCATACGGCCCGCCCAACAATGGGTTGCCTTTGAAAAATGCGGTAGTTTTTGAAACTGCAATGTGGCGCAATGTATTGGCCTTTTCTTCGGGCAGCAGCCAGCCGTGGAGTATGGAATGCGGCATGTCCGGGTTTTGAATTATTTTCGCGGGCTCATAGCCGCACTTTTCCAATGGTGCCTTCGCGTGGTTTATGGAAACATCTAAAAGCGCAATCAGTTTGGAACGTATCCCGTTTTTTCCGATAAGCACGGTTGCGCGTATCTGAGGCGCTTCGCGCCCGTTTGTGCTGTCATGCGTGCCAAGGAGGATGCCAAGCTTATCATTGCCGAATATTTCTGTTGCCTGCTCAACGCTTAGCCTGACTGTCTTTTTTTCTATTGACGAGAAAGTGAAACGCTTGCCATTTACTGAAACCGCTGTTGTCTTGACTGAGCCTGCCAAGCCTACGGTTGTTTCCGCCATGCATTCACCACGCTATACCATGCACATAAACACATATAACGTTAACTGGGCAACTGCTTTTAATATTAGGGAGCAAAATAATACAATGGCAATAAAACAGGCGGTGGTGCTTGCTGCCGGCGAGGGCAAGCGGCTGCGCCCGCTCACATATACGCGCCCAAAGTGCATGATACAATTGGCAGGAAAGCCCATATTGGCTCACGTGCTTGAGAATCTGAAGGCTGCGGGCGCAAGGGAAGCAACAATTGTTGTGAAATACAAGAAAGAGACAATAATGGACTATTTTTCAAAAAAAGATTTCGGGCTTAAGCTTAATTTCGTTGAGCAGGGGGAAAAATACGGGACTGCTGCCGCATTTTTGTGCGCTGAAGGCTTTGTTACGGACACGTTTTTTGCTGTTGCAGGGGACATAATTACGGAGGCAAGCGCGCTTAAGAGGCTTGCAAGCGAGCACGAGGGAGAAGTGAGCGCGTGCCTGAAGGCGGTTGAGGATGCGAGCGAATACGGGACTGCGGTGCTGAAAGCAGGGAGAATAAGCTCTTTTGAGGAAAAGGCAAAAAAGCCCAAAAGCAGCCTTGCAAACTGCTCCCTGTACGCGTTTGAGCCAAGCGTGTTTGCAAAAATGAGGCAAGTGGCGCCCTCAAAAAGAGGCGAGTACGAGGTAGTGGACGTGCTTGGGGGCGCAAACGCGATAGAAATAAGCGAATACTGGCTGGACATGGGGATGCCGTGGCAGCTTTTTGATGCAAATGAGTTCTTGCTTTCAAAGATGCAGGAAAAAAGCGGCAAGGTGGAGAATTCAACAGTAAAAGGCAGGCTCATAATGGAGGAAGGGGCGGTGATACACGACTCCTACATTGAAGGGACAGTGTATGTAGGGGCAAATTCCTACGTTGGCCCGCATGCGTACATACGCGGCACTACCGCGATAGGGGAAAACTGCGGCATAGGGGATTCCACCACCCTTAAGAACAGCATAATATTTGATAGCGTGAATGCAAAGCACCTTACGTACATAGGGGATTCCATTGTTGGGTCCGGGTGCAACTTCGGGGCTGCAACGCAGGTTGCGAATTTCCGCTTTGACGCGCTTTCCATAAAGGCGGTTGTGAACGACGTTGTAATTGACACAAAAAGAAAGAAGTTGGGAGCCATAATAGGGGACGGCGTGAAAACAGGGGTATTAAGCAGCATAATGCCGGGGAAAATGGTCGGGGACAACTGCTGGGTGGGCGCAGGCGTTGTGGTTGAGCAGAACGTGGAACGCAACACGCACGTGATGTTAAGGCAGGATTTGCAATTCAAAAAAAGAACAGAGTGAAATACGTGCGCTACCTGATTGTGGGAATTGACCCCGGGAATACGGTCGGCATAGCTGCGCTTGGAATGGACGGAAGGGTTGTTGCACTGCGGAGCACTGCAAATGGGATTGACGAGGCAATAAGGATAATAGAAGGGCTGGGGACACCAAGCATTGTTGCAACCGACGTTTACCCTGCCCCGGCAGCAGTGCTGCGCGCGGCTTCCTCTTTTAATGCAAGGCTTTTTGCGCCGCGGGAAAACGTGCGCGAGGACGTGAAAAGGGAAATTGCGCAGGGTGCGGGGGTTTCAAATGCGCATGAGAGGGATGCATACTGCGCCGCAGTTCTTGCGTATCGGGCGCATGCAAACAGGCTAAGGCAGATTTCCGCGCTTGGGGATTTTTCGCAGGAAGAAAAAGAAGAGCTCATGCATCTGGCAATAAACGGCCAATCGCTTCGCAGCGCGATTTTTGCATTGGAATCGCAAAAAGAGGATGCGGGTGGGCAGAGCGGAACTCAGGGTGGGGCGCAAGGAAGGCAGGCGCAAGCGCAGGGGGCGCAAAAGCAGGAAATTAAGCCGGGCTTAAAGGCGCATGAAAAGCTGCGCGAAGAAATTTTTGCACTTTCGCGGGAAAATGCGCACTTGAAAAAACTCGTGCAAACCCTTGAGAATGAAAAGGAGACGCTCGCATTGCAGGTGCAAAAGCTTGCAAGAGGCTCGCGCGAATCAATAATGAGAGATGCGCACGTAAGGAAACTGCAATATAGGATAAATGTTCTTGAGGAAATAATGGCGAGGATGCGCAGCCACAAAGGAAAAAAAGGGAGCGGCAATCAAATAGGGGCACGGTGGGGCGGAAAATTTCCTGCTGGCAATAGCGGCGCGCCGGGAGCAGCACCAATCGCCGGTGCGCCCACGGGTGCGTCCAAAGGAATAAAAGAGTTACAAGGCAATAGGGAAAGCAGGCAGGCAAAGGAAAGCCTTGATATGGAAAGGCTGGTTGAGGAGTACCGACGGAAGAGGCAGGCAACGCAATAGCAGGGGGTGTCTAAATGACTCAAACGCAGGCAACGGCACAAGAAAACAAGGAAGTGGAAAAGCAGGCAGGTGCGGTGCAGGAAAATGCAGCTGCAAAGGCGCAAGAAAAGGAGCAACGGCACCAAGGCGCAAAGCACGAGGGAAAGGACCCAAACACAGTGTACATAGGAAAAAAAGGGGTGATGGAATACGTGCTTGCCGTGGTTACGCAGTTCAATAATGCCAGCATCCCTGCGGTTACCATAAAGGCAAGGGGAAACATGATTTCGCGCGCAGTGGACGTTGCCGAAATAGTGAGGCACCGCTTTGTAACTGGCGCAAGCGTAAAAGACATAAGGATAAGCACCGAGGAGCTTTTGTCAGAGGATGGCAGGATGTCAAAGGTATCTTCAATAGAAATTGTGCTTTCAAAGTAGGCGGCAGTGGCAAGTGGTCCCATGAAAACCCCAATATGCGAAGAGGATATAAGGGAGGGGCGGCTTTGCGCGCAATGCGAGGGAAAAATGGAAAAGGGGGAATTGGGGCGGCTTGACTTTGAAGTCGCCCGCATACTGCATCGGATAAACCAGAGGAAAAACATAACCGCCGCAAGCTTCACAAGGTGCATTGACCTTGGCAGGATGGTGGTGATACTCACAGAGGGCGAGCCGGGTGTGCTCATTGGCAGGAACGGCACTGTTGTAAGCGAGCTCTCGCACGCACTTGGGAAACGGGTGAGGATTGCGCAAAGCAGCACTGATGCAAAAAAAACAGTTGAGGATTTGCTTGCGCCCGCAAGGGTGCTTGGCATAAACACCGCGTATCAGCAGGGGGCGGAAAAAACAAAAGTGAGGATTGCAAAGGAGAGCATCCACAGCCTTCCTGCGGACGTTGAAACCCTTGGCAAGGCGATAAAAACAGTGCTGAGGCAGGATGTTGCAATAGTGTTTGAATAAAAACGACGGAAAATGGTGAAAAAAATGCTGCTTAGAACCCATTATGTGCAAGACGCGAAAAAGGAGATTGGCAAGGAGGTTATGCTCGCGGGCTGGGTGCATGAGGTGCGCGATTTGGGAAAAGTGCGCTTCCTTGTGCTGAGGGACAAAACAGGCACTATGCAGGTTACTGCGAAAAAGGCGGAAGGGGAGGAAGTCTTTTCCCTCATGGAACACCCAAAGGAAACCGTTGTTGCAATTACGGGAAAGGTCGTGCAGTCTAAAATCGCAAGCGCCGGGGCGGAGCTTGTGCCCTCAAAAATAGAGGTGCTTGGGAAAATAAGCGCAAAAGTCCCCTTTGAAGTTACAGGGAAGGTCCCTGTTGAGCTTGACGTGCGCCTTGACCACCGCTACGTGGATTTGCGCACGAAAAAGGCTGGCGCGATTTTCAGGGTGAAAAGCGAAGTTGCGTTTGCGTTCAGGGAAAAATTGCGCGCGCTTTCTTTTGAGGAAATACATCCCACGTGCATTGTTGCGGAAGCAACCGAAGGCGGCACGGACTTGTTCAAGGTGCAGTATTTTGAAAAGGAGGCATACCTTGCGCAGTCCCCGCAGCTTTACAAGCAGCTCGCGGTTATAGGGGGGATGGACAGGGTGTTCATGACAACGCCGGTTTTTAGGGCTGAAAAGCACAATACGAACACGCACCTTAACGAGGTGCTGCAAATGGACATAGAAATGGGCTTTGCGGACCATGAGGATGCGATGGACGTGCTTGAGGCGGTTGTGCTGCACGTGCTTTCTCACGTGAAAAAAGAGTGCGCGCTGGAATTGGAGGCGCTTGGGGCAACATTGGTTGTGCCGGAGAAATTGCCAAGGCACACCTATAGCGAGCTTGTTGAAAAATTGCAAAAAGCAGGGGATGCGATTGAGTTCGGGCATGATTTTAGCAGGGAGCATGAGGCAAAGCTCGTGCAGCTTCTTGGGTATGACGCGTATTTTGTAACCAAATGGCCCACTGCGGTGCGCGCCTTTTACTCCATGCCCTCAAAGGAGGATGCAAAAATATGCAATGCATTTGACCTTATGTTCGGGGGGCTTGAGATTTCCTCGGGGGCGCAGCGCATACACATTCCGGAGCTGCTTGAAGAGGCGTTGCGCCGCCGCCAGCTCAACCCGCAAAAATTTGAGTTTTACGTGAATGCGTTTCGGGTTGGGGCGCCCCCGCACGCTGGCTGGTCAATAGGGCTTGAGCGCTTCACAATGAAAATATGCGGGCAGCAAAACATACGCGAATGCGCCATGTTCCCCCGCGACCGCGTAAGGATAACGCCGTGAGAAAATGGGATTGGTGCAAAAAATAAGGGAGGCTGCAAACCGCAATTTCGCATTCGTGCTCGCAGGCCTGTTTTCCATTTCTTCCTTTGCATGCCCCTGCCCTGC